>NZ_JBHYXZ010000047.1:0-4675 GCF_042752395.1 Actinosynnema sp. NPDC059335
GGCTTCGGCCCCGGCGCGGGCGGCCCCGGCGCCGCGGGTCGTCCCGGCGCGGCCGGCGCGGGCATGGCCGGTGGCGCGGCCGGCGCGCACGGCGGCAACGGCGAGGACGACATCGAGCACAAGGCGGCCGACTACCTGGTCGAGACGAACGACGTGTTCGGCGACGACCGGCTCGTCGCGCCGCCGGTGATCGGCGAGCTGCCGCAGTAGTGGTCCGCCGGTGCACAGGCCCGCGCCGACCCGGCGCGGGCCCGTGTCCGGTGTTCAGGGACGGGGATGTCGGTGACGTACTTCGGGGGGCCCGCGGAGCGGGAGCCGATCACGCTCTCCGCCGAGGAGTTCGACGTGCTCTGGGAGCGCCTCGACCTCGGCCGGATGCCGCTGGTGATCAAGGTGCCCTCGCCGGGCAAGACCCACGCCGAGCGCGCCGCGCTGGAACGCCGGGTGTGGCAGGACATCGGCGCGCGCGGCCTCGGCGGGCCGACCGGGCTGCACCCCGAGCTGGACCACCTGCTGCGGCTGTTCAGCCGGCCCGAGCGGGAGGTCGACGGCCGGGTGTGGCTCGGCAGGAGCGTGCGGGTGCTCGCCGTGGCCAACGGCGACGACGGCGCGGTGGCCACGTTGACCGACTCCGGGCTCACGTTCCGCCGCGCGGCGGGCAGCGGCCTGCCCTCGGCCGTGCTGGCCGCGCTGCCCCCGCACCCCGCCGGCGTCGGGCACTCGGTCACCATGCCGAGCGCCGACCTGGAGGCCGCGGTCAGGAAGTCCGACGGCTCGCCCAAGAGCCTGGAGAACTCGCTGCGCGAGCACGGCGTGCGCCAGGAGGACGCGGTCGCGCTGGTGAAGATGTTCACCGGGCTCGTGCACACCGGCAACTTCGGCGCGGCGGCCCGGGACAAGTACGGCAAGCGGTGCCGGCCCGACCGGGTGGTCGCGTTCTTCGACACCGAGGAAGGCCGCTACCTGCAGCAGCGGCGGGCGTCGAACGGGTCGGTGCCGTGGAGCACGTTCAGCCCCACCGACTCGCGCCGGCTCGCCCACCAGGTCGAGGAGCTGCTCGCGGAAGCGGTGCGCGCGGCGCGGATCTGACCCCGGGCCGTCCACTGTGGAGAGTGGCGGTCGGCGCGGGCCGACCCGGTCGGCGGCGTTAACCTGGGCGGGTGCCGTCGAAGCCCGTTGACCCCCACGAGGTGCGCGCCGCGGTCGAGGCCGTGCTGCCCTGGCTCGCCGGCGAGGCGGAGCGGCCGGACCGCCCGGTGCTGGCCGCCGCGGTGCGGCTGAGCCTGCGCACGCTGGAGCAGGTCGCGCCCGGCCGCAGCGTGGAGGTGCGGGTGCCGCCCTTCGCCGCCGTGCAGTGCGTGGCCGGACCCCGGCACACCCGCGGCACGCCGCCGAACGTGGTCGAGACCGACCCGCGCACGTGGCTGGAGCTGGCCGTGGGCCGGCTCGGCTGGGCCGAGGCGGTGGCCGACGCGAAGGTCACCGCGTCCGGGAGCCGGGCCGATCTCTCGACCCTGCTCCCGGTGCTCCGCTTCTAGCTAAGCTCGCCCCGTGAAGGCGCTCAAGGCGTGTGTCGCCGTCCTCGCGGTCGCAACCCTCCTCGCCGGCTGCGGCGGTGGCGAGTGGTCCGGCGAGGTCCGGTTCGAGGTCACCGAGGTCAAGCCCGACGAAACCCTCGTCTCCGGCGGCACGTGGCCGGGCCGGGTGTCCCTCCGGCTCGACCAGGACCAACCGGACGGCGCCGCGCCGATCACCGCGCCGTGGGCCCCGCTCACCGAGGTGCCCGACGGCACCGCGGTCGGCGACGCGCTCGTCTGCACCGTGCGGCAGCGCGACGACAGCAAGCTCGACGACGCCGAACCGGCCCAGTCGATCGGGTCCTGCCGCAAGGCCTGAGGCGTCAGAACCAGGACCCGACGGTCTTGTCCCACGCCCGGCCGACGCCCTCGACCACGTCGCGGCCCAGCTCGACCGCGTCGCCCACCCCGCCGACGACCACGTCCACGGCGTCGTTGACGACCTCCTTGCCGGTGTTGAGCAGACCGGTGCCCGCCTCGGACCAATTGCCGTTCAAGGCGTCCCGGCCGGCGTTGTAGAGGCCGGTGCCCGCGTCCACGGCGAGGTCCGCCGCGCCGACGGCCGTGCCGCCGACGAAGTCGACCACCGGCCCGACGCCGGGCAGGTGCGAGCCGGGCAGCGACGGGCCGAGCGGGTTCTCGTCCCAGTCCTGCGCGGTCACGGAGTCGCCGTTGCCGGTCGCGATCCGGGCCAGGTTCTGCACCGACTCCGAGCCCTGCGCGTAGTACTGCGAGTGCGCGCCCAGCGCGGACGTGCCGTCGGTGGTGCCGAAGGTGCGCGCGCCGAAGCGGTCGTCGTAGGGGCCCACGGACGAGCCGTCCTCGGTGAACCAGGCCTGGCTCGTGCCCTGCACGACCGGGTCGTGCTCGGTCGCGCCGACGTAGACGTGACCGGGGCCCGCCGAGAGCTGGTTGACGTTCGACGCGCCCACGCCGGGCGAGCCGACGAACGCGATGTCGTCCGCCGCCAGGCCGTTCATGCCCGCGTAGCCGACCGTGGTGGAGCCGTAGGAGTGGCCGATCACGGTCAGGTGCTGGCGGTTGCCCGCGGCCTCGGCGGCGGCGCGGTAGCCGTCGACGTCGGCGACGAGGTTCGCGCCGCCCTCGCGGGCCTGCGCCGGGTTGTCCACCTCGCCCGGCGCCCAGCCCGGCGCGTCGTAGCCGAGCCACTGGATGGTGGCGTTGCCGTCGGGACCCATGGCCTCGCGCAGGTTGGCCGCCTGCCCCACGGAGAAGCTGTCGAGGGTCGAACCGGTGCCGGGCACGGCGACCGCCAGGTTCCGCGCCGTGTCCGGGTCGCCGTACGCGATCGCCATGCCGCCGTCGCCGCGCGGGCCGTACGGGTCGTAGGCCAGCACGCGGACGTCGCTCTCCGGCCAGCCCTTGCCGCGGGCCAGCTCGGCCGCCTGGTTGACGCTGCTCTGCGCCTTCTCGGCGTTCTCCGCCTTGGTGGCGGCCTCCTGCCGCTGCTCGTGGAGCGCCGCGTACTCCGGGTCGTTCAGCAGCCGGGTCAGGTCGCCGGAGTCGTTCGGGTCGAGCCCCAGCTCCCGCGCCCGCGCGGCCAGCTGCCCGTCGAGCCGGTCGCGCTCCGCGCCGAAGCGCTGGATGTCGTCCTGGATGCGCGCGCGGTTGGCCTGGTCGAGGACGCCGGACGGCAGCCCGCGCAGTTGACCGAGTTCCTGGAACTTCGTGCGCAGCAGCTCGTCCTGCTGCTCCTTGGTCAGGGACTTCCACCAGGCGGCCACCTGCCGGGGGTCCGTGCCGGGGGCGGGCACGGTCGCGGTGGTGCGCAGCGCCGTGACGGCGGTGTTCCAGCCCGGGTCCTTGCCCGCCGTCTCCTCGAAGCCGGGGCGGATGCGGGTGAGGGCGTCGGCGTAGGAGCGCAGCACGCGCTCGTAGCTCGTCTTGACGTTGGTCAGCTGCTCGTTGACGCGGTTGGCCAGCTCCCGCGTCTGCGCCTCGTCCAGCCCCGGCGGGCGGCCGCGCCAGAAGTCGATGAGCTGGTCGGCGCTGCCCCGCATCTGCGCGTACGCGCGGGAGGCGGCCTGCACGACGTCCGCGCCGGCGCCCAGCCGCTCGCCCGCCACGGTCGCGGACCGGGTGGACAGCTCCGAGCGGGCCTTGAACCTGGTCGCGGCGTCGCCCTGCCAGGTGGACGTGGCGGTGGTGCCGCCCGCGGCGACGGACTGGCCCGCGCGGCCGACCGCGCTCATCGCGCCGGTGATGGGGTCGGCCGCGGCGGCGACGCGGCCCGCGTCGCCCGTGGCGAGCCGGCCGTACAGGACCTCCGGGTCGGTGTAGCTCACGCCATGCCCCCTTCGATGCCGCGGAAGGAGCTGTTCGAGTCGTCGTCGGCGCGCTGGTAGACGTCGGCGTTCTCGGTGAGGCCGTCGCCGGCGTCGCGGTACCAGGCGCTGCCGCGCCGCAGGTCGTCCGACTGCTCGCCGGACCACCTGGCCAACGCGTCCACGAACTCCGCCGCCGCGGGGACCTGGCCCAGCGCGTCGGCGTCCAGCCGGAGCATGGAGATCAGCTCCGCGCCGTCGCCGGTCGCGTCCGCGCCGTCGTGGAACTCCTTGGACGCCGCCCGCAACGTCTCCGGTCGCACTCCGAACACGGTTACCCACCCTTCGTGCCGCTGCCGCCGGCAATGCGACGCGCCGTCACCCGCTCCGGTTCCCCCGCCCCACCGGTCAAGCCGGGTTCCCGAATCACTCAAAGGTGATCTTGCCGGCGTCGAACAGCAGTTCGACCATGGACGCATGACACTCCTGCTCGCCTCACCCCGGAATTGGGGCCTGCTCCTGCACCTCGGGTTCGCCGACCGGGTCCGCCGGCTGCTCGCCGACTTCCTCGCGCCGGCCCCCTGCCGGGCCCGTCACCGCGCCCTCTCCCCGGCCCGAATCCGCTGGCAGCGGTGGAAAGCCGGGGCCGTCCGCACCATCGCCACCGTGCTCGGCGTCGGCCCGGTGCCGTTGCCGGCCGCGGCCCGCGGGCCCGCCCGGGCCGCGGCGGGCCCCGCGGCGGGGTGCGCGGGTCCCCCCCCCCCCCCACAGGCCCCACCCCCCGGGGGGGGCCAAACCCCCGGGTGGGGCCGC
>NZ_JBHYXZ010000047.1:4685-5461 GCF_042752395.1 Actinosynnema sp. NPDC059335
TGGCGCTGACCACGCACTACGCGCAGTGGCTGAGGGGGGGGGCGGGGGGGGCCCGGCGGGGCGGGGGCGGGCCCCGGCGGCGTGGAGCGCGGTGCACCCCCCACCCCGAACGGCCCAACCGCCGGGGGGCGACGAGCCCGCGGAGTGGACCGGCGGGCGCGACCGACCGTTCCTCGTGCCGAAGCTCGAGCCGAAGTTGCGGATGCACCTCGACCTGGAACTCCCGCCGTGGACCCGGACGCGGGGCGTCACGGCGGTCGGGTCGCGGATCGAGCCGTGGGCCCATCCGCAGGCCGGCTCGTGGGCCTGGACCCGGCCCCCGTCCCCGGTCGAGTCGTGGCTCGCGGCGATCCCCGAGGTGCGGTTGGTGCTGGAGGGGGCGTCGGCCGTCGCGCCGGCGGTCGAGCCGTGGCGGGGGTCGGCCGCGGCGCCGGCGATCGAGCCGTGGCGGGAGCCGGCCACCGGGCCGTGGCCCGAGTTGTGGCCCGGGTCGGCGGCGGTCGCGCCGGCGGTCGAGCCCTGGCGCGGGTCGGGCGTCGAGCGGGCGGCGTGGCCGGTCGTGGAGCCTTGGCGCGAGTCGACCGTCGAGTTGCGGCTCGGGCTCGCGGCGTCGCCGGTCGTGCCCGAGGTCGAGTCGTGGCGTGCGGCGGACGCCCGGCCCGTGGCCGGGGCGGGGCCCGGCCGCGGGGCCCCCGCCCGGGTGGGGCGCCCCGAGGTCGCCGCCCCCGCCCGCCCCGGGGGGGCGGCGGCCCCCGGCGCGCCGGGACGCGTCGGGC
>NZ_JBHYXZ010000047.1:5471-38197 GCF_042752395.1 Actinosynnema sp. NPDC059335
TTTGTTGCCGTGGTGCCCCCCTTCGCCCGCCGGGCCGGTGCCGGGGGCGGGGCCGGCCGTCGTGCCGCCGGTCGGGTTGTGGCGCGAGTCGGACGCCGAGCCGGCGGGACCGGTGGGGGCGGCGGTCCCGCCGGAGGTCGAGTCGTGGTGCGAGACGACCACCGAGCTGTGGCTGGACCCGGAGCCGGGACCGGGCACCGGGGTGGGCGTCGAGCCGTGGGCCGAGCGCTCCGACCACGGCTTCGCCGGCCACCTCGACGGGCCGGGGGCCGCCACCGCCGCGGCCACCGCCGCCGCGACCGCCTTCACCTGGACCCTGCCGCTCGACCCCACCGCCTCGTGGACCTCGGTCGCCCAACCGGCGGGCGCGTGGCCGCTCGCCGTCCACTCCGTCGTCAGCGAGCCCGAGGCCGACCCGGCCGTCTCCTGGTCCGCCGCCGTCCCGCCCGCGGTCGCCTGGCCGGTCGGGGAACCGGCCGCGACCCCCGATCCCTTCGCCGAGCCGGAAGTCGAGTCGGTGATCGAAGACCCGGATGCCGCATACGCCCTCGACCCGGCCGACCTCGATGTGGCCGCCCTCGATCCGGCCGGCCTCGACCCGAACGCTCTGGACCCGGCCGCCCTCGATTCGACCGCGCTCACCCCGGCCGCCGACGACCCAGCCGCTCCGAACCCGGCTGACGCCGGTTTCGCCGCCGCCGATGTGGCCGCTGACGACCTGGTTGCCGACCCAGCCGCTGTCGACCCAGCCGCTGTCGACCTCGCCGGCGCGGACCCCGGGGCCGACGACCCGGCCGACACGGGCGCGGAGGCCGGGGGCGGGTCGTCGGCCGGGGACTCCGAGGAGTGGGAGTTCCAGCCCGGCGACCTGATCCGCTGGTGGGAGGAGGCCATGGCCCGGTTGGACGAGTTGGCGGCCCTGGACGACGTCCGGGACCAGCCGTGGTGACCCGCCGTGCGGCGTCCCGTCGGGAAGTCGTCGTGATCCGACGGCACCGGCGGCGCGGTCGCTGCGTCGGTACGGGTGAAGGCCGGCGTCCCGCCGCCGGGGAGGCGACCCGTGCGGCACGATGGCGGCGCACCGATCGACGCGAGCGGGAGGCTGGACGTGCCGGCAGGTTGGACCACCCAGCGGTGGACCGAGGTCTTCACCGCCCAGGCGGGGATGTTCCGGGAGGCGGTCGGGAAGGCCGACCCCGCGGCGAAGGTGCCCAGCTGCCCCGGCTGGACGTTCACCGACCTGGCGCTGCACGTCGGCCGGTTCCTGGAGACGTCCCTGGAGTACCTGCGCACCGGCAGCACGGTCCGGCTCCGCCTGCCCAGCCCGCCCGCCGACGTGGCGCCGCTGGAGTACCTCGACGCCCAGCTGGCCAAGGCCGCCGAACTGCTCCCGGCCACCCCGGGCAACCGGACGGCGTGGACGTTCTCGCCGGCCGCGCCGGACCTGGCCTGGGTGTGGCACCGCCGCATCGCGCACGAGCTGAACCTGCGTCGCTGGGACGCCCAGGCGGCCCTGCGCGAGCTGGTGGTCGGCGACGCGGACTTCGCCGTCGACGGCATCGACGAAGCGCTCACCACCCTGCTGGCCGCCAAGTACGCCGCGGACGTGCCGCCGACCGCCAAGGGCACGGCCTTGGTGCAGCTCACCGACGTGCCCGAGGCGTGGGTGGTGACGTTCCAGCCCGGTGTGGTGCCCGAGGTGCGGGCGGCCTGGCCGGGCGAGGAGGCGGACCTGCTGATCACCGGCGAGGCGCAGCTCGTGCACTACGGCCTGTGGGGTCGCCTGCCCCTCAAGCACACGGGCGACGAGCAGGTGTGGTTCGCCCTCAAGCTGGACTGAGTGCGTTTGGTCACGTCACGGGGGTCCTGATGGGGGTGGTACCACCCCCGTCAGCCTTACACTCGATGGTGCAGCCCGACCTCGTCGCTAGGGAGCACCCGGTGGTCACCGACCATTCAGCAACCGGCCGCACTGACCCCGAAACCCAGGAAGAACGAGAACCCCGCGAGGAATGCGGTGTGTTCGGCGTCTGGGCCCCCGGTGAGGAGGTCGCCAAGCTCACCTACTACGGCCTCTACGCCCTCCAGCACCGCGGCCAGGAAGCCGCGGGCATCTCCGTCGGCGACGGCAGCCAGGTGGTGGTCTTCAAGGACCTCGGCCTGGTCAGCCAGGTGTTCGACGAGCAGGTGCTCCAGTCGCTGCGCGGCCACGTCGCGGTCGGCCACTGCCGCTACTCCACCACGGGCTCCACGACGTGGGAGAACGCGCAGCCGACGTTCCGCACCACGGCCACCGGCTCGGGCCTGTCGCTCGGCCACAACGGCAACCTGGTGAACACCGCCGAGCTGCTGGAGAAGGCCCGCGAGGTGGGCGTGGACACGAGCCACGGCGCGACCACCGACTCCGACCTGGTGTGCGGCCTGCTCGCCGCGCACGCCGCCGACATCGGCATCGAGCAGGCGGCCATGCGGCTGCTGCCGACGCTGCGCGGCGCGTTCTGCCTCACGTTCTCCGACGAGTCCACCCTCTACGCGGCCCGCGACCCGCAGGGCGTGCGCCCGCTGGTGCTGGGCCGGCTGGAGCGCGGCTGGGTCGTGGCCAGCGAGACGGCGGCGCTGGACATCGTCGGCGCGTCGTTCGTGCGCGAGGTCGAGCCGGGCGAGCTGATCGCGATCGACGAGAACGGCCTGCGGTCGAGCCGGTTCGCCAACCCCGAGCCCAAGGGCTGCATCTTCGAGTACGTCTACCTGGCTCGCCCGGACACCACGATCGCCGGCCGGTCGGTGCACGCCACCCGGGTGGAGATCGGCCGCCGGCTCGCCCTGGAGCACCCGGTGGAGGCCGACCTGGTCATCCCGGTGCCCGAGTCGGGCACGCCGGCCGCCATCGGCTACGCCCAGGCCAGCGGCATCCCGTACGGGTCGGGCCTGGTCAAGAACGCCTACGTCGGCCGCACGTTCATCCAGCCGTCGCAGACGATCCGCCAGCTGGGCATCCGGCTGAAGCTGAACCCGCTGCGCGACGTGATCCGCGGCAAGCGGCTGGTCGTGGTGGACGACTCGATCGTGCGCGGCAACACGCAGCGCGCCCTGGTCCGGATGCTGCGCGAGGCGGGCGCGGTCGAGGTGCACGTGCGGATCGCGTCGCCGCCGGTCAAGTGGCCGTGCTTCTACGGCATCGACTTCGCGTCCCGGGCCGAGCTGATCGCCAACGGCCTGGACACCGACGGCATCCGCCGCTCGATCGGCGCGGACTCGCTGGGCTACGTGTCGCTGGAGGAGCTGATCGCGGCCAGCGAGCAGCCCAGGACGCGGCTGTGCAGCGCGTGCTTCGACGGCGAGTACCCGATCCCGCTGCCCGAGGACGCCTTGATCGGCAAGCACCTGCTCGAGGGGATCCGGGGTGTCGCGGGCTCGGCGGCCCCCGTCCTGGCGAACGGGTACGGTGCCGAGGACGCCCTGCGCCGCCCCTGATCGCCGGCGGGCCGGGCGCGTGCCCGGATGACCAGATGCCCTGAATGTGGATGCCCGAAATCGTGGAGCACAGAGACGTGACGGACAGCGCCAAGGCGACCTACGCCGCAGCTGGAGTAAGCATCGAAGCCGGCGACGAGGCGGTGGAGAAGCTCAAGCCGTGGGCGGCGAAGGCGCAGCGTCCCGAGGTGCTCGGCGGGATCGGCGGCTTCGCGGGCCTGTTCCAGCTCAAGCTCGACCGCTGGAAGGAGCCGGTGCTCGCGTCCTCGACCGACGGCGTCGGCACCAAGATCGCGGTCGCGCAGGCGTTGGACAAGCACGACACGATCGGCGTCGACCTGGTCGCGATGGTCGTGGACGACCTGGTGGTGTGCGGCGCGGAGCCGTTGTTCCTGCAGGACTACATCGCGGTCGGCCGGGTCGTGCCGGACAAGGTCGCGGCGCTGGTCAAGGGCATCTCCGAGGGCTGCGTGCTGGCGGGGTGCGCGTTGCTGGGCGGTGAGACCGCCGAGCACCCGGGCCTGATGGGCGAGAACGACTACGACATCTCCGGCACGGGCGTCGGCGTGGTCGAGGCGTCCGCGATGCTCGGCCCGGACCGGGTGCGCGCGGGTGACGTGGTCATCGCCATGGGCTCCTCGGGCCTGCACTCGAACGGGTACTCCCTGGCGCGGCACGTGCTGCTGGAGATCGCCCGGATGCCGCTGGAGGGCCACGTCGAGGAGTTCGGCCGCACCCTCGGCGAGGAGATGCTGGAGCCGACCCGCATCTACGCCAAGGACTGCCTGGCGTTGGCCGCCGAGGCGGAGGTGCGGACGTTCGCGCACGTCACCGGCGGCGGCCTGGCGGCGAACCTGGCCCGTGTGCTGCCCCGGGGCCTGCGCGCCGAGCTGAACCGCGGCACGTGGACGCCCGCGCCGGTGTTCGCCCTGATCGCCCAGCGCGGCCGGGTGGAGCGCGACGAGATGGAGAAGACGTTCAACATGGGCGTCGGCATGGTCGCGGTGGTCGCGCCCGAGGACGTGGACCGCGCCCTGGCCGTGCTCACGGCCCGCCACGTGCCCGCGTGGGTGCTGGGCGACGTGGTCCGTTCGGACGAGCCGGGCGCCGTCCTGGTGGGCGACCACCCGCGGTTCTAGTCACCGGGGCAACCTCCGCCGGTCGCCGATCCGTACCAAGCGGCGACCGAGGAGGGTGCCCGAGTGGATCGCGATCGTGAGTTCGGCGAGTACGTCGACGCCCGCGCGCTGGTGATGCGCAGGACCGCGTACCTGCTGTGCGGTGACTGGCACCGCGCCGAGGACCTGGTGCAGACCGCGCTGACGAAGCTGTACGTCGCCTGGCCGCGGGTCCGCCGGGACGGCGCGGTGGACGCCTACGCCCGGAAGGTGCTGGTCCGGGCGGCGATCGACGACTCGCGGCGCGCGTTCCGGCGGCGGGAGACGGTCGTGGACGAGGTGCCGGACGTGCCGGTCGCCGGGGCCGGGTCGGACTTCGACGTGCGCCGCGCGCTGGCGTCGTTGCCGGCGGGCCAGCGCACGGTGGTCGTGCTGCGGTACTGGGAGGACCTGAGCGTCACCGAGACCGCGCGCCTCCTCGGTCGCACCGAAGGCACCGTGAAGAGCCAGGCGGCCAAGGGCTTGGCCGCGCTGCGCCACCTTCTCGGGCACGACGTCCTGGAGGAGCGGCGATGACCGACATCAAGCAGGTTCTGGCCGTCGCGGTCGCGGACGAGCCGCCGATGGCCGTGGACAAGGCGGCGCTCGTCGCCAGGGGCAGGCGGCGGGTCGCGTTCCGGCGCGGCTCGCTGGTCGCGGTCGCCCTGGCGGCGGCGGGGGCGGTGGTCCTGCCGGTCGCGCTGTGGCCGGTGGGGGACGTGCCGGTCGCCGGCTCGTCCGCGTCGCCGTCCACATCGTCGTCCGCATCGTCGTCCGCGTCGGTGCACATGCTGGGCGTCGTCCCGCTGCCGAACGAGCCGGGGTCGACGCCGCCGAGGCCGGTGACCGCCGAGCGCGCGGCGGAGCTGACGGCGGCGTTGCGGGCGGCGTTGCCCGCGGACGTGGTGGCGAAGCCGCTCGACGGCCGGCCGCCGTTGGAGCTGGTCGTGCCGGAGGACGTGCCGCAGACCTACTTCTCCTACACCGACGTGACGACGTCGCGCGGCCGCGGCTCGGTGGCGGTGATGATCCGCATGGGCACGGCGGGGCAGGACTGCCTCCTGATCGACCAGACGCGGTGCGAGGAGTGGGACGAGGGCGGCCGGCACTTCAGGTTGCACCGGCCGTTGCTGCCGGCGGGCGAGGTGATCGAGCTGGTCGTCCGGCAGCCCGACGGGTCGGCGGTGACCGTGCTGTCGGCGGGGTCGCGCCTGGACGGTCAGGAGCGCGGCGGTCCGGCGCCGCTGGACTACGGCGAGGTGCTAAAGCTGGCGACGTCGGCGGGGTTGGGCTTCTAACCTGGACGCGTGGCCGAGGACTTGACCGTGACGAGGACGCTGGTGGTGCCGGCGGCCGAGTTGAGCGAGCGGTTCTCCCGCTCCTCAGGCCCCGGCGGCCAGGGCGTGAACACGGCGGACAGCCGGGTCGAGCTGAGCTTCGACCTGGCGTCCTCGCCGTCCGTGCCGGACCGGCTGCGCGACCGGATGCTCGACCGGCTGGGGAAGCGCCTGGTGGACGGTGTGCTCACGGTCGTGGCGAGCGAGCACCGGGCGCAGTTGCAGAACCGCCAGGCGGCCCGCGAGCGGCTGGCCCGGATCCTGCGCGACGCCGCGGCCGCGCCGCCGCCGGTGCGCCGCCCGACCAAGCCGACCAAGGGCTCGAAGGAACGCCGGATCGCGGAGAAGAAGCGCCGCGCCCGGACGAAGGAGGGCCGTCGGGGCGGCGGCTGGGACTAGGGTCCCGGTGCGTGACCGAACCCGAGTTCCTGACCATGACCCGGACCGCCTACGACACCGTCGCCCGCAGCTACGCCGACCTGGCGCGCGACCTCCTCGCCGACAGCCCGGCGGACCGGGCGGTGCTCGGGTTGTTCGCCGAGCTGGTGAGCGGCCCGGTGGCGGACGTCGGTTGCGGCCCCGGTCGGATCTCCGGTCACCTGAAAGGGCTGGGGGTGGACGTCTTCGGGGTCGACCTGTCGCCGGAGATGGTCGCGGTGGCCCGGCGCGAGCACCCGGACGTGCGGTTCGAGGTGGGGTCGATGCTCGACCTGGACCTGCCGGACGGCGCGCTGGGCGGCGCGGTGGCCTGGTACTCGGTGATCCACGTGCCGTGGGAGGAGCACCCGGCGGTGTTCGCCGAGTTCCACCGCGTCCTCGCGCCCGGCGGCCTGCTGCTGATGGCGTTCCAGGTGGGCGACACCGTCCGCCGGCACGAGCAGGGCTACGGGCACGACATCCTGCTGGACGTGTACCGGCTGGACCCCGACCGGGTGCTCGGGCAGCTCGCCGAGGCCGGGTTCGAGCCGCACACCCGCGTGGAGCGGGAACCCGTCGACCCGCAGTGGGAGAAGACGCCGCAGGGCTACCTGATCGTGCGCAAGAGCGGTCAGCCGAGCCAGACGTAGAGGCGTTCGGGCCGCCCGGTGCCGCCGTACTTGAGCCGCACCTCGGCCTTGCCGGTGCTGACGAAGTGCTCCAGGTACCGGCGGGCCGACACGCGGGCCAGCTCCGTGGCGTCCGCGCACTCGCTGGCCGTCACGGGGCGGTCCCGCAGCACCCGTTCCACCAGTGCCGCGGTCTGGGCCGTCAGGCCCTTCGGCAGACCGGGCGCGCTGCGCGGCCGGGCGCCGAACACCTGGTCCACGTCGGCCTGGCCGGCCGAGGCGAGCTGGTCGAGCCGCCGGTCGAGGGCGGCGAAGTGGGCGAGCTGGTCGCGCAGCGCGGCGTACTCGAACGGCTTGATCAGGTAGTGCAGCACCCCGCCGCGCAGCGCGCTGCGCACCGTGTCCACGTCCGTCGCCGCGGTGATCACGATGACGTCGACGTCGTCGGCCAGGCCGCGCAGCTCCCGCAGCACGGCCAGGCCGTCCACGTCGGGCAGGTAGACGTCCAGCAGCACGAGGTCCGGCCGCAGCTCCCGGACCAGCCGCAACGCCTCCGCGCCGGTGTGCGCGACGCCGACGACCTCGAAGCCGGGCGTGCGCGCGACGTACCCGCTGTGG
Organism: Actinosynnema sp. NPDC059335; assembly: GCF_042752395.1. Lineage (NCBI taxonomy): Bacteria > Bacillati > Actinomycetota > Actinomycetes > Pseudonocardiales > Pseudonocardiaceae > Actinosynnema > Actinosynnema sp. NPDC059335. The sequence continues at coordinate 13,104 of NZ_JBHYXZ010000047.1, forward strand.
ACCTTCGCGACCATGAAGTCGTCGTCCACGACCAGAACCCTGATCACACCGGCACCTCCACGGGCAGCCGGGCGGTGAACACCGCGCCGTCCTCGTTGCGCACGCCCACGGACCCGCCGCGCCGCAGGCACGCCTGCCGGATCAGCGCCAGGCCGAGCCCGCGCTGACCCTGTTCGGCGGCCTTGGTGGTGAACCCGTGCCGGAACACCTCCTCGGCCAGGCCCGCCGCCACGCCCGGCCCCGAGTCCCGCACCACGACCACGACCTCGTCGGGCGACGACCGCACCGACACCTCGACCCACCCCCGTTCCGACAGCGCGTCGAGCGCGTTGTCCACCAGGTTCCCGATCACCGTGACGAGGTCGGTGGACAGCGCCTCGTCGACCTCGCCGAGCGAGCTGTCCGGCGCCATCCGCAGGCCGATGCCGCGCTCGGCGGCGAGGCTCGACTTGGCCACCAGCAGCGCCGCCACCGCCGGGTCGGCGACCTTCGAGGCCACCTCGGCGCGCCACGCGCCCTGCGCGGTGTTGATGCGGCTGATGAAGCCGCGCACCTCGTCGTACTCGCCCAGCTCGACCAGGCCGGCGATGGTGTGCAGGCGGTTGCTGAACTCGTGCGCCTGCGCGCGCAGGGTGTCGGTGGCGTGCCGGTTCGCGTCCAGCTCGTCGCGCAACGCGGTCAGCTCGGTGCGGTCGCGCAGGGTGACCACGGCGCCGTGCACGTCCAGCGGCATGTGGTTCAGGGTGAGCACGCGGCCACCGGCCAGGGCGAGCTGGTCCACGCCGGTCGCGCGGCCGGTCAGCACGTCGCGCAGCCGGTCGTCCAGGTCCAGGTCGGCCACCGACCGGCCGACCGCGTCCGGCGGCAGCGCCAGCAGGTCGCGGGCGTGGTCGTTGACCAGCGTGATCCGGTGCTGCGGGTCGAGCGCGACGACGCCCTCCTTGATGCCGTGCAGCAGTGCCTCCCGGTACTCGACCAGCGCGGTGATCTCGTGCGGCTCCAGGCCCAGCGTCTGGTTCTTGACCCGCCGCGCGAGCAGCAGCGACCCGGTGACGCCGATGACCAGCGCCACGCCGAGCAGCCGCAGCGCGTTGTCCGGGGAGTCCAGCACACCGTCCCAGAAGCCCGGCGCCTGCGTCCCCGCGGCGACCAGGCCGACCACCTCGCCGTCGTCGCCGATCACCGGCACGTGCGCCACGGTCGCGCCGCCCACCTCGCCGACCCACGACCGGCCCGCCAACGCCGTGCTGCCGCCGAGGTCGAGCACCTCGCCGACCTGGCCGGGGTCCGGCGAGGTCAGGACCTTGCGGTCCGGGCCGGTGATGATCACGTAGCTGGCGCCGGACAGGCTGCGGGCGCTCTCCGCGAACGGCGCGAGCGCGTAGTGCCGCAGCGGGTCGGCCAACGACGCCCGCACGCCCGCGGTCGCGGCGACGTCCTCGGCCACCGACAACATCCGGCGTCCCTCGGTCGTGCGGAAGTTGTTGCCCGCCTGGACGACGGACAGCACGCCGACCGCGCCCAGCAACGCGACGACCACGACGAGTTGCCACGCGAGCAGCTGACGGGCCAGCGATCCACGCGTCCCCATCGGCACCTCCGTGACCAGAAAGAACAAAAGAACCCTTAGGCGCGCAAGCGGGACTTCCCTGTTTACACGAGTGCAACATGTCCAACCACGCGGAAGAGAGGCGGGGATCACAGTGCGGATCAGGAACTGGCTCGCGGTCGTCGGCGCGTTGGCGGTCGTCGTCCTCGTGCCGCCGTTGCTGACGTCCGGCGCGGACACGTCGTCGTCGTTGCGGAGCCTGCGCGTGCTGGTGCCGAACGCGCCGGGCGGCGGCTACGACGTCACGGCGCGCACCGCCGCGAAGGCGATGGAGGACGCGGAGCTGATCCGCAACACCGAGGTGTTCAACCTGCCGGGCGCGGGCGGCACGGTCGGTCTCGGCCGGACGGTCAGCGAGCGCGGCAACGGCAAGCTCGTCATGTCGATGGGCCTGGGCGTGGTCGGCAGCGTGTACACCAACAAGGCGCCGTCGTCGCTGCTGGACACCACGCCGATCGCGAAGCTGATCGAGGAGCCGGACATCGTCGTGGTCGGCAAGGACTCGCCGTACCGGACGCTGGCCGACCTCGTCGCGGCGTGGAAGGCGAACCCGGGCGCGGTGACGGTCGGCGGCGGCTCGTCGCCCGGCGGGCCGGACCACCTCGCCCCGATGCTGATCGCCAAGGCGGTCGGGCTGGACCCGCGGCACGTCAACTACATCCCGTTCGACGGCGGCGGCGAGCTGCTGGCGTCGGTGCTGGGCGGGAAGGTCGCGTTCGGCGTGTCGGGCGTCGGCGAGTACCGGGACCAGATCGAGGCCGGGCAGATCCGGGTGCTGGCGGTGACGAGCGGGTCGCGGCTGTCGGGTGTGGACGCGCCGACGCTGCGCGAGTCCGGGGTGGACGTCGAGTTCAACAACTGGCGCGGCGTGGTCGCGCCGCCGGGGATCTCCGACGCCGACCGGGCCCGGCTGGTGGACCTGTTCAGCGACCTGCACGGCACCCCGCAGTGGCGGGAGGCGCTGGCGCGCAACGGCTGGACCGACGCGTTCGCGCCCGGTGACGAGTTCGGCCGGTTCCTGCGCGCCGAGAACGACCGGGTGGCGACCGTCCTCAAGGACCTGGGGTTGGCATGAGTGGAGGGTTGGGCGTGCACAAGGCGGTGAACAAGCCCTGGAGCCGGGCGTGGCTGCGGGAGCGGTCGGAGCTCGGCGTGTCCGCGGTGCTGGTCGCGCTGGGCGTGCTGGTCCTGGTCGACGCGATCCGGATCCACACCGACTTCGCGCAGCGCGGCCCGGTGGGGCCGAAGGCGGTGCCGGTCGTGGTCGGCGTCGGGCTGGTCGTGGTCGCCGCGCTGCTCGCGCGGGACGTGCTGCGCGGCGGCCGGGGCGAGGCCGAGGGCGGCGAGGACGTGGACCTCTCCGCGCCCGCGGACTGGCGGACCGTGCTGCTGCTGTGCGGCGCGTTCCTGGCGAACGCGGCGCTGATCGGCGTGGTCGGCTTCCCGATCTCCGGCGCGGTCCTGTTCTGGGGCGCGGCCTACGCGCTGGGCAGCCGGAACTTCGTCCGCGACCCGCTGCTCGCCGCCGGTCTGTCGGTGGTGACGTTCCTGTTGTTCAACAACCTCCTCGGCGTGCCGCTGCCGGGTGGTCCGCTGGTGGGGATGTTCTGACGTGGACTCGTTCAACAACCTGCTCGAGGGGTTCGCGACCGCGCTGACCCCGACGCACCTCGCGCTGGCCGCGCTGGGCGTGCTGCTGGGCACGGCGATCGGCGTGCTGCCGGGCATCGGCCCGGCGATGGCGGTGGCGCTGCTGCTGCCCGTCACCTACGGCCTGGAGCCGACCGGGGCGTTCATCATGTTCGCCGGCATCTACTACGGCGGCATGTTCGGCGGCTCCACCACGTCCATCCTGCTCAACACGCCGGGCGAGAGCGCGGCGGTGGTCGCGGCCATCGACGGCAATCCGATGGCCCGGAAGGGGCGCGGCTCGCAGGCGCTGGCCGCGGCGGCCATCGGGCACTTCGTCGGCGGCACGATCGGCACCGTGCTGCTGGTGCTGCTCGCGCCGACGGTGGCGAAGTTCGCCGTGGACATCGGCGCGCCGGACTTCTTCGCGATCATGGTGCTGGCGTTCGTGGCGGTCACGTCCGTGCTCGGCGCGTCCCGCGTGCGCGGGTTCGCGTCGCTGCTCATCGGGTTGGCCATCGGCCTGGTCGGGCTGGACGAGATGACCGGCCAGCAGCGGCTCACGTTCGGCTCGCTGCACCTCGCGGACGGCATCGACGTGGTCGTGGTCGCGGTGGCCCTGTTCGCGGTCGGCGAGTCGCTGTGGGTGGCCGCCCACCTGCGGCGCAAGCCCGCGCGCCCGATCCCGGTCGGCCGCGCGTTCCTCGGCCGGGAGGACCTGCGGCGGTCGTGGAAGCCGTGGCTGCGCGGCCCGGTGATCGGGTTCCCGTTCGGCGCGATCCCGGCGGGCGGCGCGGAGATCCCGACGTTCCTGTCGTACGTGACCGAGAAGCGGCTGTCCCGGCACCGCGACGAGTTCGGCAAGGGCGCGATCGAGGGCGTGGCCGGGCCGGAGGCGACGGCCAGCGCGTCCGCCGCGGGCACGCTGGTGTCGATGCTGACGCTGGGCCTGCCGACGACGGCGGTGGCCGCGGTGATGCTGGCGGCGTTCCAGCAGTACGGCATCCAGCCGGGGCCGCTGCTGTTCGAACGCGAGTCGGCGCTGGTGTGGGGCCTGATCGCGTCGCTGTTCATCGGCCTGTGCCTGCTGCTGGTGCTGAACCTGCCGCTCGCGCCGGTGTGGGCGAGGCTGCTGCGCATCCCCCGGCCGTACCTGTACGCGGGCATCCTGTTCTTCGCCGGCGTCGGCGCGTACGCGGTGAACGCCGACGTGTTCGACCTGCTGGTGATGTTCGTGATCGGCGTGCTCGGCTTCGTGATGCGCCGCTACGGGCTGCCGGTGCTGCCGGCGATCATCGGCGTGATCCTCGGCCCGGCCGCCGAACAGCAGATGCGGCGGGCGCTGCAACTCTCGGACGGCTCCCTGACGGGCCTGGTCAACACCCCGTTCGCCCTGGTCGTGTACGGCGTCGTGGTGGTGCTGCTGGCGTGGCCGCTGATCCGCCGCGCCGTCCGCCGGCCCGCCCCGCCCGCCGAGCCGGCGGACCACCCGGAACGGCCGAAGGTGGACGCCTAGGCCGCCGCGTCACCCCGGCGGGCTCCCACCGCCGGGGTGGGCGGGCCGGGGCGCTCACGCCCGTCCGGCGCCGGGTGGCGCGGTGGTCGAGCGGACGACCAGGGACGGGCGCAGCAGGCGCCGCACGGGCTCGGCGCGCTCGCCCCGCACCCGTTGCAGCAGGGCCTCGGCGGCGAGCCGGCCGAACTCGTTGCGCGGCTGGTCGATCGTGGTCAGCGACACGTGCCGGAGGGCGGCCAGCGAGGTGTTGTCGTACCCGACCACGGAGACGTCCGCCGGCACCCGGAACCCCGCCTCCTCCAGCGCGGAGATCACGCCGACCGCGTTGAAGTCGTTGCACGAGACGATCGCGCTCGGCAGGTCGCCCCCGTCCAGCAGGCCCCGCACCGCCCGCGCGCCGGCCGCGTCGGTGTACTCGCTGGCCACCACGCGCGGCGCGAGCCCGTGGGACGCCATCGCGGCGAGGTACCCGCGCCGCCGCGGCGCGGCCTGCGAGCCGCCGCCGCCGTCGAGGTGCGCGATCCGCCGGTGCCCCAACGACACCAGGTGCTCGACCGCCAGCGCGAGGCCGCGCTCGCCGTCGTCGTTCACGGTGTCCACGCCGGCCAGCCGGGACGACCGCCCCACCAGCACCACCGACGTCTGCTCCGCCGCCCGCGCGATGTCCGCGCTCGGGACCACCGGCGACAGCAGGGCCAGGCCCGCCGGCCGGAACGACAGCAGGCTGCGCAACGCCCGCCGCTCCCGCGCCGGCCGCCGCCCGCCGGTGTTGAGGATCAGGTCGAAGCCCTGCTCGGTCGCCACCGCGTCGAGCCCGTCCACGACCTCGGCGAAGAACGCGTTGTGCAGGTCCGACACCATCACGCCGAGCACGTGGGACGTGCGGCTGGCCAGCGACCGCGCCATGGCGTGCGGTGAGTACCCCAGCTCCTCGGCCGCCCGCAGCACGGCCGCCCGCCGCTGCTCGCTCACCCTCGGTGACCCCCGCATGACCAGCGACACCAGCGCGCGGGACACGCCGGCCCGGGCCGCGACGTCGTCCATCGTGGGTCTGACCACCGGTGTGCCTCCTGTGACCGCCGGGCGGACGGCCCGGGCGGGGAGCGTGCCCTTGACACCCGTGTGACGGACGTTACAGCATTGGAGCGCTCCAACGAATAGAGCGCTCTACCGCCAGAACGCCTCTACCAGGACGGAGACCAGCGGCATGCGCATCGGAGTGGCCGGAGTCGGGCGAATCGGTTCCATGCACGCGACCAACCTGGCGAGCCTCGACGAGGTCGACGAGGTGCTGCTGTTCGACCCGGAGCCCGGCCGCGCGGAGGCCGCGTCCGCCGCGCTCCCCGGCACCAGGAGCGTGCCCGACCTCGACACGTTGCTCACCCGCAGTGACGGCGTCCTGCTCGCCACCCCCACCACCACGCACCCCGCGCTGCTGCGCGCGACGATCGCGGCGGGCGTGCCGACGCTGTGCGAGAAGCCGATCGCGAGTCACCTGGACGAGATGCGCGCCCTGGTCGCCGAGGTCGAGGCGTCCGGCGTGGAGGTGCTCGTCGGGTTCCAGCGCCGCTTCGACCCCGCCGTGTCCGAGCTGCACCGGCGCGTCCGCGCGGGCGACGTCGGCGACGTGTACCTGGTCCGCGCGCTCGGCAACGACGCCGAACCGCCCGACCCCGCCTACCTGCCCCGGTCCGGCGGGATCTTCCGCGACCTGCTGATCCACGACCTGGACGCGGTGCCGTGGCTGGTCGGTCAGCCGGTGGTCGAGGTGTACGCGTCGGGATCGGTGCTGGTCGACCGGGCGTTCGCGGACGCCGACGACGTGGACAACGCCGTGGTGCTGCTCAGGTTCGCGGGCGGCGCGCACGCCACCCTCGCCGGCGGCCGGCACGACCCCCTCGGCTACGACCACCGCATCGAGGTGCTGGGCAGCCGCGACTCCCTCGCCGTCGGCCTCGACCCGCGCACGCCGCTGACGTCCCTGGAGCCCGAGGGCCCGAAGGCCGCCGCCGACGCCTACCCCGGCTTCCCGGAGCGCTTCCACCGCGCCTACCTCAACGAGATGGCCGTGTTCACCCAGGTCGTCGCCGGCGCCGCGGCGAACCCGTCGCCCGCGCGGGAGAGCCTGACCAGCCTCCGGCTCGCCGAGGCGTGCGAGCGGTCGCGCCGCTCCGGCGCCCCCGTCCGGATCGACCCGGAGGTGACCGCGTGAAGATCGCCGGCGCGCCCATCTCGTGGGGGGTCAGCGAGGTGCCCGGCTGGGGCCGGGTGCTCGACCCGGGAACCGTGCTCGCCGAGATGGCCGCCCTCGGCCTGACCGCCACGGAACTCGGCCCGCCCGGCTACCTGCCCGCCGACCCCTCCGCCCTGCGCCGCCTGCTCGACGGGCACGGCCTCGCGCTCGTCGGCGGCTTCCTCGCCGTGCCCCTGCACACCGACGTGCGGGCCACCGCCGCCGAAGCCGACCGCGTCGCCGCCCTGCTCGCCGCCGCCGGCGCGGAAGTCCTCGTGCTGGCCGCCGCCACCGGCCTCGACGGCTACGACGAACGCCCCGCCCTCACCGACGACGAGTGGCGCACCCTCGTCCACACCGCCGCCGCCGTCCGCGACCGCGCCGCCGACCACGGCCTGCGCACCGCCCTGCACCCCCACGTCGGCACGCACGTCGAACGCGCCGCCGAGGTCGAGCGCTTCCTCGCCGACTCCGACCTCGACCTCTGCCTCGACACCGGCCACCTCCTCATCGGCGGCACGGACCCGGTCGACCTGGCCCGCCGCCACCCCGGGCGCATCGGCCACGTGCACCTCAAGGACGTCCGCGCCGACATCGCGGCCACCGTCCGCGCCGGCGAACTCGGCTACGCGGCCGCCGTCCGACGACGCATCTACGTGCCGCTGGGCGAAGGCGACATCGACGTGGCGGGCCTCGTGGCGCTCCTCCGGGACACCGGCTACACCGGCTGGCACGTCTTGGAGCAGGACACCGCCCTCGGCGACGACGACCCGCCCGACGGCCCCGCGCGCGACACCGCGGCCGGCCTCGCGCACCTCGGCCGGCTCACCGCCTGACCCCCAGCGAGGAGAGACGATGACGTCCACTCGAACGACCCTGCGCGCGGGACTCGCCCTGACCGCGCTCGCGCTGCTGGCCGCGTGCAGCGGACCCGGCGCCGAGAACGCCACGGGCACCGGCACCGCCGCCGACCGGAACACCGCCGACCAGGCGCCCTCCGGCCGGCTCCGCGTCGCCGTCGTCACCCACGGCACCGCGGGCGACGCGTTCTGGAACGTGGTCAAGAACGGCGCCACCGCCGCCGGCGAACAACTCGGCGTCACCGTCGACTACCACTCCGACGGCGACCCCGGCCGCCAGTCCACGCTGATCGACAACGCCGTCTCCCAACAGGTCGGCGGCATCGTCGTCTCGATGGCCAACCCCGACGCGCTCCGGACCTCCGTCCAGAACGCGGTCAAGGCCGGCATCCCCGTCGTCACCATCAACTCCGGCTCCGACAAGAGCGCGGCCTTCGGCGCGCTCGCGCACGTCGGCCAGGAGGAGGGCATCGCCGGCGAACAGGCCGGGCGCCGGCTCAAGGACGCGGGGAAGACCAAGCTGCTGTGCGTCATCCACGAAGCCGGCAACGTCGGCCTCAACCAGCGCTGCGACGGCGCCCGCACCGGCTTCGGCGGCGCCGTCGCCAACCTCCAGGTCGACATCAACAACCCCACCGACGCGGAGTCCCGCATCAAGGGCGCGCTCCAGACCGACCCGTCCGTCGACGCGGTGCTCGCCCTCAACCCGCAGGTCGCGATGTCGTCCGTGAACGCCGTCAAGGGCGCGTCGTCGCAGGCGGCGGTCGCCACCTTCGACCTCAACGCCGACGTCACCACCGCGATCAAGGCGGGCGACGTGCTGTTCGCCGTCGACCAGCAGCAGTACGAACAGGGCTACCTCCCCATCGTGATGATCAAGCTCTACCGCGACAACGCCAACACCGTGGGCGGCGGCCGGCCCGTCCTCACCGGACCCGGCTTCGTCGACCGGTCCAACGTGGACGAGGTCGCCGAGCACGCCGAACGCGGCACCCGCTGAGGAGGACGCCGGTGACCCCGCTGACGGACGTCCCCGACCCGCCCGACGAGCGCGTCGGCCGAGCCCGGCCGCTCGACCGGCTCCTGCTCCGCCCCGAGATCGGCGCGCTGCTCGGCGCGGTGCTCGTCTTCGCGTTCTTCTCGGCCACCACCGGGCAGTTCCTCAGCGCGGGCGGCGTCGCGACCTGGCTGGACGACGCGTCCACCCTCGGCATCGCCGCCGTCGCGGTGGCGCTGCTCATGATCGGCGGCGAGTTCGACCTGTCCGCCGGCGTGATGACCGCCTCCACCGCGCTCGTCACGGCGATCCTCGCCACCCGGCTCGGCTGGAACGTCTGGCTCGCGCTGCTCGCGTCCCTGGCGTTCGCGCTCGCCGTCGGCGCGCTCAACGGGTGGCTGGTGCTGCGCACCGGGCTGCCCAGCTTCATCGTGACGCTCGGGACGTTCCTCGCCCTGCAGGGCCTGAACCTCGGCGTCACGCGACTCGTCACCGGGACCGTGCAGGTGTCCGGCATGCGCTCCGCCGACGGCTACGCCTCCGCCGGGTTCGTGTTCGCCTCGACGTTCACCCTCGGCGGCGCCGCCTTCCCCGTCTCGATCGCGTGGTGGGTCGCGGTCACGGTCGTCGCGTCGGTCGTGCTGCTGCGCACGCGGTTCGGGAACTGGATCTTCGCCGTCGGCGGGTCGGCCACGGCGGCGCGGGCCGTCGGCGTGCCCGTCGCCCGCACCAAGGTGCTGCTGTTCACGACCACCGCCGGCGCCGCCTGGCTCGTCGGGTCGACCACCATCCTGCGGTTCACCAGCGTGCAGGCCAACCAGGGCATCGGGCTGGAGTTCCAGTTCATCATCGCCGCCGTCATCGGCGGCTGCCTGCTCACCGGCGGGTTCGGCTCCGCCGTCGGCGCGGCGATCGGAGCGCTGATCTTCGGCATGGCCCGGCAGGGCATCGTCTACGCCAACTGGGACTCCGACTGGTTCCAGCTCTTCCTCGGCGTGATGCTGCTGGCCGCCGTGCTCGTCAACAACGCCCTGCGACGACGGGCGGAGAGGGTGCGGCGATGAGCCCGTCGGAGCGACGCCCGCTGCTGGAGGTCCGCGGGCTCGGCAAGACCTACGGCACCGTGATCGCGCTGCGCGACGTGTCCACCGTCGTCAACGCCGGCGAGGTCACCTGCGTGCTCGGCGACAACGGCGCGGGCAAGTCCACGCTCATCAAGGTGCTGGCCGGCGTCCACCGGCACGACACCGGCGACTACCTGGTCGACGGCGTCCCGGTCCGCTTCGCCTCGCCCCGCGAAGCCCTCGACCGGGGCATCGCCACCGTCCACCAGGACCTCGCCGTCGTGCCGCTGATGAGCGTGTGGCGCAACTTCTTCCTCGGGTCCGAACCGACCACCGGGTTCGGCCCGCTCCGCTTCCTCGACCGGCGGCGGGCGCGGGAGGTGACCCGCACGGCCCTGGCCGACATGGGCATCGACCTGCGCGACGTCGAACAACCCGTGGGCACCCTGTCCGGCGGCGAACGGCAGTCCGTCGCCATCGCCCGCGCCGTGCACTTCGGCGCCAAGGTGCTGATCCTGGACGAGCCCACCGCCGCCCTCGGCGTCAAGCAGGCCGGGGTGGTCCTGCGCTACGTCGCCCGCGCCCGAGACCGGGGGTTGGGAGTCGTCCTCATCACCCACAACCCGCACCACGCCTACCCCGTCGGCGACCGGTTCCTGCTGCTCAAGCGCGGACACGTGCTCGGCGCGCACGAGAAGTCGGAGATCGGCATCGACGAGCTGACCCGGCAGATGGCCGGCGGGGTCGAGCTGGAGGCGCTGGCGCACGAACTGCGCGGGGTGGACCGATGACCGTCGAGGTGCTGACCGTCGGGCGCGTCGGGGTGGACCTCTACCCGGAGCAGAGCGGCGTGCCGCTGGCGCGGGTGCGGACGTTCGCCAAGTCCCTCGGCGGTACCGCCACCAACGTGGCCGTGGCCACCGCCCGCCTCGGCCGCACGGCCGCCGTGCTCACCAAGGTCGGCCCGGACGCCTTCGGCCCCTACGTCCGGTCCGCGCTGGAGTCGTTCGGCGTGTCGTCGTCGTTCGTCGGCACCGCCCCCGACCTGCAAACCCCGGTCGTGTTCTGCGCCCTGGACCCACCCGAGGACCCACCGCTGCTGTTCTACCGGTCACCCCTCGCGCCCGACCTGGCGCTCACCCCGGACGACGTGCCGTGGGACGTGGTGGCCGACGTGCCACTGCTGTGGGTGACCGGGACGGGCGTCTCGGCATCACCCGCCCGGGAGACCCAACGGGAAATCCTCCGACACCGGGCCCGCCGCCCGCACACCGTCCTGGACCTCGACCACCGGCCGGTGTTCTGGCCCGACGTCCCGACCGCGCGGCGCGAGATCGGCTGGATGCTCGACCACGTCACGGTGGCGGTCGGCAATCGGGCCGAGGTCGAGGTGGCGGTCGGCACGGCCGACCCGGACGAGGCCGCCACCCGGCTGCTGGCGCGCGGGGTGTCGCTGGCCGTGGTGAAGAAGGGCGGCGAGGGCGTCCTGTTCGCCACCGCGTCGGGGAGGTGGACCATCCCGCCGCACCGGGTGGAGGTCGTCTGCGGGTTGGGCGCCGGCGACGCGTTCGGCGGCGCCCTCGCCCACGGCCTGCTGTCGGGCTGGGAACCGGAGCGGATCGCCCGCTACGCCAACGTGGCCGGCGCCCTGGTGGCGGGCCGCCTGGCGTGCGCCGACGCCATGCCGACCGCACGCGAGATCGAGGCCCACCTGTGAAAACCCTTCGACGGGCGGCCACCACCACCCCGTGCCAAGATCGACCAACCCCGGTGCCACCGGCAACACGATGGGGTGAACCTGGCCGGAAAGTGTACGGAAACACCGTTACCGATCCTCGGTTAAAACGAGGACCGAGCGCCCGACAACCACCACCCCTGCGCCACCACCCCCGACCTGCCCACCCGACCTGCCCACCCGACCTGCCCACCCGACCTGCCCACCCGACCGGCCCACCCGACCGGCCCGTCCACCCAACACCCCGCCCGCCTCAACCCCGACCCGCCTCAACCCCCATCCGCACCCACGCCCGCGCCCGCACCGGCGCCCCGCCGGCACCGACGCCGTGGCCATCCCCGACCATCCCCACACCCTCCCCGGCGACCCCGGACGGAGGCGCGAGGTGATCACCGACGGCCAGTGGACAGCCCTGCCGCGCGCCAGACGCACCGCCCCAACCGCCATCCGCCGCGCCTACCGCGCGGGCTGGACCTACGGCGCGTGCTCAGCCCGAGGTGCATGCTCGGCCTGGGTGCGTGCTCGGCTCGGGATGCGTGCTCAGCCTGGGTCGCGTGCTCGGCCCGGGGCGCGTACCGGGCCCGCCGACGACATGCCCGGCTGCTGCCCAACCGGGACGCGCTGGAGAGCAGCGCGACGGCGTCGGCGTTGGCCGGACGCGGGCTGGTGGCGATGGTCGAGCTGCTGCCGTCCACGCGGGACGCGGCCGGTGCGCTCGTGTCCGGGGGCGACGCCGTCGGGTCGGTGCGCGCGGGCGGCGTGGCGGCTCGGCCCGGGACGGATGGCGTTGGCGTGGGCGTTCACCTGGTCGAGGGGATCGGATGGCCGAGCGACTACACGCGCAAAACGGGACGAAACGGGCGAAATGTGCGAGGGAGTGGTGGGATGAGCCTGCACCGGCCGTTGGGCACGCTGTCGGTCGGCGAGAACGCCGTCGAGCTGACCGCCGAGACCGCCGGATGGGATTACGCCGGGCTACGGGTGATCCTGTTGCACCCCGGTGGAGTGACCACGATCGAGACCGGTGATTACGAGGCGTTCGTGCTCCCCCTTTCCGGCGGCTGCGTGGTCGAGGTCGACGGCGAGCGGTTCGAGTTGCACGGGCGCGAGTCGGTCTTCACCCGGGTCACGGACTTCGCCTACCTCCCCAAGGCCGCCCGCGCGACCCTGTCCACCAGGGACGGCGTCGAGGTGGCCCTCCCGATGGCCCGCTGCGACCGCAGGCTCACCCCCCGGTACGGCCCGGCCGAGGACGTGCCGGTCGAGGTCCGGGGCGCGGGCAACGCCACCCGCCAGGTGACGAACTTCGGCGTCCCCGGCGCCTGGGACCACGCCGACCGGCTCATCGCCTGCGAGCTGATCACCCCGGACGGCAACTGGTCCTCCTACCCGCCGCACAAGCACGACCACACCTGCGACGTCGTCAACGAGGAGATCTACTACTTCCGCATCGCCGGCCGCGACCGGATCACCCCGTCGCGTGAAGGGTTCGGCTTCCACCGCACCTACACCGACGACTGGGACGAGCACGTCCTCGTCCGCGACGGCGACGTCTTCCTCGTCCCCCGCGGCTACCACGGGCCGTCCGTCGCCGCCCCCGGCTACCCCATGTACTACCTGAACGTGCTGGCCGGCCCCGGCCCCCAACGCTCCATGGCGTTCTGCGACGACCCCGCGCACACCTGGGTCCGGGACACGTGGGCGGGCCGGGAACCCGACCCCCGCTGCCCGGTCACGACCGCCGAAGGACGGGTGGGATGAGGCTCACCACCGCGCAGGCCCTGGTCCGCTGGCTCCGCGCGCAACGCACCGAACTGCCCGACGGCGCCCCCGCGCCCCTGTTCCCGGGCGTCTTCGCCATCTTCGGCCACGGCAACGTGCTCGGCCTCGGCAACGCCCTCGAAGAGGCCCGGCCGCACCTGCCCGTCTGGCGCGGCCACAACGAGCAGGGCATGGCGCTGGCCGCGGTCGGCCTCGCCAAGGCCACGCACCGCCGCCAGGTCGGCGTCGCCACCTCCTCGATCGGCCCCGGCGCGCTGAACATGGTCACCGCCGCCGGCGTCGCCCACGCCAACCGCCTGCCGCTCCTCCTGCTGCCCGGCGACACGTTCACCAGCCGCGCGCCCGACCCGGTGCTCCAGCAGGTCGAGCACTTCGGCGACCCGACGACCACGGTCAACGACGCGTTCCGCCCGGTCAGCCGCTACTTCGACCGGATCACCCGCCCCGAGCAGCTCCTCAACGCCCTGCCCCAGGTCGCCCGCGTGCTCACCGACCCGGCGGACTGCGGCCCCGCGGTGCTCGCCCTGCCGCAGGACGTGCAGGCCGAGTCGTTCGACTTCCCGGACGCGCTGTTCGAGCCGGTCGTCCACCACCCGCACCGCCCGCGCCCCGACACGAGGGCCCTGGCCGACGCCGCCGACACCCTCCGCCGGGCACGCCGGCCGCTGCTGGTCCTCGGCGGCGGGGTCCGGTACTCCCGCGCCGCGGGCCGCGCGATCCGCTTCGCCGAGCGGCACGCCGTCCCGATCGCCGAGACCACCGCGGGCCGCACCCTGGTCCCGCACGACCACCCGCTGCACGCCGGACCGCTCGGCATCACCGGCTCCGCCTCGGCCAACGCCCTCGCCGAGCAGGCCGACGTCGTCCTGGCCGCCGGCACCCGCCTGCAGGACTTCACCACCGCCTCGTGGACGGTGTTCGCGCCCGACGCCCGGATCGTCTCCCTCAACACCGCCCGGTTCGACGCGGTGAAGCACGGCGCGTTGTCCCTGGTCGCCGACGCGGACGAGGGCCTGCGCGAGCTGACCGACGCGCTCGGCCCCTGGCGGGCCGACCCGGCCTGGGCCGCGCGGGCGGCGGAGGAGCGGGGCAAGTGGGACGCGTACGTCGACGGCCTGCGCGCCCCCGGCGGCACGCCGACCTACGCGCAGGTCGTCGGCGTGGTGAACGACCTGTCCACGCCCGAGGACTACGTCATGACGGCGTCCGGCGGCCTGCCCGGCGAGCTGATCGGCGGCTGGCGCGCGATCGGCGAGGCGACCATGGACGTCGAGTACGGCTTCTCGTGCATGGGCTACGAGCTGGCCGGCGCGTGGGGCGCGGCGATCGCCCGCCCCGACGGCGTGGTGACCACCCTCGTGGGCGACGGCTCGTACCTGATGCTCAACTCGGAGCTGTTCTCGGCCGCGTTCGCCGGGCACGGTTTCGTGGCCGTGGTCTGCGACAACGACGGGTACGCGGTGATCCACCGCCTCCAGACCGGTCACGGCGGCGCGGGCTTCAACAACCTCTACGCCGACGTCCGCACCGCGCACGACCGACCGCCGCGCACCGACTTCGCCGCGCACGCCGCCGCGATGGGCTGCGCCGCGTTCCCGGTGGACGACCTCGACGGGCTCCGCGACGCCTACCTCGCGGCCCGGGAGGTGGCGCGGGCGCAACGCCGCCCGGCCGTGGTCGTGATCCGCACTCACCCGTCCGCGTGGACCGAGGCGGGCGCGTGGTGGGAGGTCGGTGTGCCGGAGGTCGCGCACCGCGCGGAAATCACCGCCGCGCGCGCGGACGCGACCGCCGGAAAAGCGAAACAAATTCGCTACCGGTGATCGGGAGAATTCCTCACGGCCTCTCGTCGCCGTCCCTGCGGTAGACCGGGCCGAAGTGCGACCCCCGCTGGTCGTTGCGGTCGAAGTTCTGGATCACGTCCGCCTTCTGGGTCGGCACGTGCGCGTCGCGCCCGGCCTGGATCACCGTGGACCCGCCGGTGGCCACCGCGCTCTGGTTCACCGACGAAGGCAGCCCGACCACCGGCGACACCGGGTCCGCCGCGTCCGCGACCGCGCCGGGCCGGGCGTCGGGCGCGACGTCCTCCAGGACCAGGTCGTGCACGTTCCCGCTCGGCAGCCACATCCACCCGTGGCCGTGGAAGGTCTTCACCCGCACGTCCACGCGCCGGAAGTCCTCCGCCCGCAGCGTGGTGTACCCGGCCGCGACCAGCGACGTGAACAGCGTGTCGGACAGCACCACCACCAGGTCGGCCGACGACTGCTCCAGCGCGGCGTGCGCGGCCGCGCTGTCGAGCAGCCTGCTGACCAGCACCGCGTCCTGGCCGGGGTAGCCGTTCGCGCCCTCGACCGTGGCGCCGAAGTGGATCGCCATCCGCATCCGGAGCCTGGCCTCCGGCACCCGGTACCGGTTGGTGGCGGCCAGCTCGGCGTCCAGCGCCCGCACGTACCGGTCCACGACGTCGCCCTCCGGCGTCGCGACCGGCAGCACGGCCCACTCCTCGTCGCCCTTGGCCTGCCGCCGCCACTGCGAGCGGTCCAGGCCGGCGGCCTGCCCCGCCCGGTCCAGGCTGCGCACCAGCAGCTCCTGGAGCTCGCGTTGGAGCAGGTCGTCCGCCGACCCGTAGCTCTTCAGGTCACAACACACCAGCAGGCTGCGCTGGAAGCTCATCGGTTCGGCCTTTCGACGGGTGCTGACGCACTGCGGACACACGACTGCGCAGAGTCACTGTGGACTACTGCATCGGCGGGAATACCGCAGATGTGCGGTCTCGGGCTCAGAAGCCCGCGAATTTGCGCAGCCCCTCCAGGTCCGGCACCAGCACGTCACGCCTCAGGTGACTCACCACCACCCCCGCTTTTCGCAGATCGGAGAACGCCTTCTCGGCCGTCCTGGGCTTCATGCCGGCGATCGAGGCGAGTTCCACCTTCGTCAGCGGAATTCCGAGCGTCCACCCGTGGGCCTCTTCGCGCCCGTAGGTCTGCACCAATTCGGCCAGCACCCGGGCGACCCGTTCGGCGGCCGGGTGGGACAGGAAATCCCGCCTGCGCTGGTTGGCCCAGCGCAGCCGGTCGTTGATCATCCCTATCAATTCGACGAACACGTCGTTGCGCCGGTGCAGGAAGCTCATCAGCTCACCGCTGGTGATCAGCTTCGCGACCACGTCGCCGCAGGTCACGACGGTGGCCGAGCGCGGTTTCTGGTCGAGCGCGGCCATCTCGCCGACCAGGTCGCCCGCGACCCGGATCGCGAGCAGGGCGGTGTCTCCGGTCTCGTCCGTGGTCTGCACCTTGACCACGCCGTCGAGCAGCAGTAGGACATGAGTGTCCTTCGCGTCCTGCTCGATGACCTCGCGGTCGGCCGTGTACCGCACGACCGTGCCGATGTTCAGCAGTTCTTGTCGGGTGTTGTCTCGGAGGCGGCCCAGGAGGCTGTTGCTGGGCCACCCTGGATCCTGTGTCATCGTGGTCGGCATGGGCAGCATGTGGATCCTGTTACTGTCGTGACCGGCGGGACTTCCAATGGGCCGACCTGCGACGGGCGGCAAGTGATGGTCTCCCCGAACGTGCTGCGGACAGTACACCCGAATGGGCGTAACTGGCGCTCTTCTGTTCGGCGTTTTGCCCGGCTCCCGTGATTGATGATCACGTGCGAATGCACGCGCAATACCGAATCGAATGGAATTGCGCAGCTCCCGCGAGGTGGGACGGCCGCCACACCGGGGAACAAGGGGCCGATCGGGCGGACTTGGACCGGATGACGCGCCGCAGGGCCGTCGCAGTGCCGGAACGCATCCAGGAGCCACCCGTGAGCCTGCTCTTCAGCCCGCTGACCCTCCGCACCGTCACGCTGCCCAACCGCATCGCGGTCAGCCCCATGTGCCAGTACTCGGCCCGGGACGGCCACCCGAACGAGTGGCATCTCGTGCACCTCGGCTCGCGCGCGGTCGGCGGCGCGGGCCTGGTGTTCACCGAGGCGACCGCGGTGCAGGCGGTGGGCCGCATCTCGCCCGAGGACACCGGCCTGTGGGACGACGCGCACATCGACTCCTGGCGCCCGGTCGTGGACTTCGTCCACGCGCACGGCGCCGTGGCCGGGGTGCAGCTCGCCCACGCCGGTCGCAAGGGCTCGACCTACGCGCCGTTCGCGTCCCGCCGCGGTGGGGTCGCGGACGCGGACGGCGGCTGGACGCCCGTCGCGCCGAGCGTCGAGGCGTTCGACCCGACCTACCGGGTGCCGGCCGAGCTGGACGCCGAGGGCATCGCGGGGGTGGTCGCGGACTTCGCCGCGGCGGCCCGGCGCGCGGTGGCCGCCGGCTTCCGGGTGGTCGAGGTCCACGCCGCGCACGGCTACCTCCTGCACGAGTTCCTGTCCCCGCTCAGCAACCACCGCACCGACGGGTACGGCGGCTCCCTGGAGAACCGGACCAGGCTGGTGCGCGAGGTCACCGCCGCCGTCCGGGACGCCGTGGGCGAGGCCGTGCCGGTGTTCGTGCGCATCTCCGCCACCGACTGGGTCGAGGGCGGCTGGACCGCGGAGGACAGCGTCGTGCTGGCACGCGACCTCGCGGCCCTGGGCGCCGACGCGGTCGACGTGTCCACCGGAGGCAACGTGCCCACGGCGGACATCCCGACCGGCCCCGGCTACCAGGTGCCGTTCGCCGAGACCGTGCGGCGCAAGGCGGACGTGCCCACGGGGGCGGTCGGCATGATCACCGACGCCCGGCAGGCCGAACAGGTCCTCGCCGACGGCTCGGCCGACCTGGTGCTGCTCGGCCGGGAGTTCCTGCGCGACCCGTACTGGCCGCTGCACGCGGCAGCCCAGCTCGGGGTGCAGGTCGACCCGCCGAGGCAGTACGCCAGGGCGTTCTAGGGCCCCGCCGCAAAGGTTGGGCTGCCGGCCTGGAAAACCGGCAGCCCAACCTCAGCAGCGGGTGTTGGTGTTGTGTCAGCGACGGTAGTCGTCGTAATCGTCGTCCGACGGGTCGTCGAAGCGGTCTTCGCTTCGGCGACCACCAGCGGACTCGCCGCCGGACAGCTCGCGTTGCAAGGCGTCGACGTCGATGTTGTGAGAGCTGTATTTGAGCTCCCGCGCCACCTTGGTCTGCTTGGCCTTCGCTCGGCCGCGCCCCATGGCTCGACCCCCTCGCACAGGGACGGGGGCGGCCGGGGGAACGGCGGCCCCACTCGTCTCGACAACTAGTTCCTGGTAACTACCGTACCGTGTCGAAGGGGTTCCCCGCGACGCGGTAGGCGTGACACGTACCGCCAAATCTCACCGTGGGAGGATGCGCGGGTGCCTCGACCGTTCGTCGCCTACCTCAGGGTGTACGAACCGCTGTCGGCTCTTGACGCACCGTTGGCGGATCAGGTGCGGAAAGCCCTGGAGAGCGGGGCGCTGAGCCGTGCGGACGTCGGCGAGCGCGAGCGGGAGCTGTGGCTGCGATCACAGCTCGCCCGGCCGCGCCGCCTCCTGCCCGGTGAGCGGTCGGACGGCAGCGTCGCCCCCGACGCGCCGTTCGACGTGATGACCATCAGCCCCGCCGAGGTGCCGGGCGAGGTCGGCCCGGGACCCCTGGTCTGCCCGCTCGACCTGCGCGCCCGCTCGGCCGCCGCGCTGGTGGGCTTCCTGGCCACGGCCACCGGCCCGCTGCGCGAGGAGGCCGTGGCGGTCGAGCCGGAGGCGATCCGGGCGCGGGCGTCGGCGGTGATGGCCGAGCTGACCGGCGGGGCGGTGCACGTCATCTCGACCACGTGGACCGTGCCGCTGCCGTGGTTCGCCCTGGTCGAGCCGGAGGCGCGGCGGATCGTGCTGGCGCCCCGCGACGACCCGGAGCGCCAGGTGTCGTGGCGGGTGTCCATGTCGGACGCCCGGGCGCGGATCGTGCGGGCGCACCGCGTGGTGGCCGGGTCCCTCGGCGAGGGCGGTCCGGCCAAGGTGCTCGCGGACACCGGGCGGTGGCTCGACCACTTCGCGCCGGACTCGGCGGTCGAGCTGGACTACGGCGGCCTGGTGCAGCTCATCGACGACCGGGACCTGCTGGAGGACACCTCGGCGACGGACGTGAACGCGATCGTGGACGCGCTGGAGACCGGCGACGCCGAGGAGGTCGCCCTCCGCTACGAGCGGCTACGGGAGTTCTGGGGCGAGCTGGCGCGCCGCGAACGGCACGGCTAGCAGCACGCGGGCCGCCACGGCCGCCGCGGCGGCCAGCAGCAGGGCGGCGGGCCACCCGGCGGTCACCGCCACCCACCCGGCCAGCGGCGGCGTCACGGTGGCGCTGAGGTAGTTGGCCGTGTTCTGCATGCCGAGCGCGATCCCGGTCCGCCCCGGCGGCGCCAGCTCGCCCGCGGCGGTGATCGCCACCCCGTTCCAGCACAGGGCGAGCGCGGTCGTCGGCACGAGCAGCGCGGCCAGGAGCCAGACCGGCGCCTCGACGACGGCCGCGCACAGCGCGAACCCCGCCGCGATCAGCACGCTCAGCACCTTCAGCGGCCCGACCCGGGTGGCCGACCGGTCCGACCACACGCCGACGACGAGCCGGCCCGCGCCGCCCGCCACCTGGGACGCGGCGAACAGCGCCGCGGCGGCCCCCACGGCCACGCCGCGGTGCTCGTGCAGCAGCTCGACCACGAGCGCGGCGGCGGTGAACTGGGGGACGACGAGCAGGCCGCTGGCCGTGCTGAGCCGGACCAGGTCCGGGTCCTTGAGCACGACCCCGTGCCGTCCCCGACCGGACCGCACGGCCCACGGCGGCTCCCTGATCCACAACGCCACCGCGACCGCGACGAACCCGGTGAGGCCCGCCAGCGCGAGGAACGCCACCGGCACCCCGGCGCCCAGCGCGACGACCGGCAGCACGGCGGCCGCCAGGGCCGCGCCGAGCGGGGTCGCGGTCTGCCGCAGGCCCATGGCGAAGCCGCGGCGTTCGGCGGGGAACCAGGTCAGCACCGCGCGGCCGCTGGCCGCGTTCACGCTCGCCCCGAACAGGCCCACGCCGACCAGCGCCAGCCCGGCCACCACCGGCCCGTCGAGCGCGGCCAGCGCGAGGCACCCGGCCGCGCCGAACCCGCCGACGGCCATGACCAGCCGCTCGCCGCGCCGGTCGGCCGCCGCGCCCCAGAGGACGAGCGTGAGCATGGTGCCGAGGTTGACCGCGCCGAGCAGCATCCCGACCTGCGGGAGGGACAGCCCGAAGTGGTCGCGCAGCTGCGGCGTGATCGCCGGGAGGCCGAGGAACACCGCGGCGTTGGTGCCCTGCGCGACCGCGCCGACCGCGAGCACCACCCAGCGGTAAGCGGGCGAGGCGGACCGTTGTTGTGCCATCAACCGGCCACGTTAGGCGGCCGGCTCACCAAGTGGGACTGTGATCCTATTCCTTGGAACGCCCGGGGTTGGTCGGCCAGCCGCGCTCGGCGGCCAGCAGCTCGTCCACCGAGGCGCTGCCGCTCTGGTACCGGCCGGCGATCTCGGCGTTGAGCAGGTCGACCACGGCCTGCACCTCGCGCCTGCGGGCCGAGACCGACGACTCCTCGCCGACGAACACCCGCAGCGCCAGGTCGAGCTTGTCGTCCGACAGCGCGCTCACGTCCGACAGGTCCACGTCGGAGACCAGCGCCTCGACGTGCCGCCGGTGCGCCTCGGCCCGGGACGGCTCCTGCGTCTGGTACCGACCGAGACCGGTGGCCGGGCCCACGGCGTTCGACGCCAGGATCGTCGCGAGCTGGTCCACCACGGCCGACCCGCCCGACGTCCGCCGCTCCTGCTCGGCCCGCACGATGTCGATCCGCGCGTGCAGCAGTCTGCGCAGGTACGACAGGTCCGTCTCCTCCTGCGCCGCCTCGTCGCGCAACGCCCGCACCTCGGCGAGCGACAGCCGCTCGACCCCCTCGGCGTAGTCGGGGGCGAGCACCCGGTCGATACGGCGGCGTCCGCCGGGACGCACCTCGATCACGTACTCATCCTGAGGTAGTTCGTGTCCACCCGCCAACACAAACCTGCTTCCAAAGTTGTCTCAAACCTGTACCGGACTGCGCACGCCGAGCAGCTCACGTGCCTGGGCGGGCGACAAGGGCGGGCGCTGGGCGATCTTGGCCAGGCCCGCCGCGCGGGCGACCAGTTGCGCGTTGTCCCGGACCGGCTGCCCCTTGGCGTACGACAGCGTGTCCTCCATGCCGACCCGCAGGTGACCGCCGGCGGCCAACGCCGTCAGCATCACCGGCAGGGTGGTCCGCCCGATGCCCGTCGCCGAGAACGACGCGCCCTCCGGCAGCAGCCGCAACGCCGCCACCAGGGTCTCCGCGTCGCCGGGCATGCCTCCCGGCACGCCCATGACCAGGTCGACGTGCACCTTGCCGCCCGCGGGCAGCCCGTGCCGGTCCAGCAGCCGCCGCAGCGACGCGAGCTGGCCGATGTCGAAGATCTCGTACTCCGGGACGATGCCCCGCTCCTGCATCCCCTTGTGCAGGGCGACGACGAACTCCCAGCGGTTCAGGAAGACGTCGTCGCCGAAGTTCACCGTGCCCATGGTGCAGGACGCCGAGTCGGGCAGGGCGTCGAGCACCCGCAGCCGGTCGGCCTCCGGGTCGGTCACCGCGCCGCCGGTGGACAGCTGCACGACGAGGTCCGTGTGCTCGCGCAGGGCGGCCACGGTCTCCTTCAGCAGCCCGAGGTCCAGCGTCGGCCTGGTGTCCGCGCCGCGGATGTGCACGTGGACCATGGCGGCGCCGACCTGCTCGCACGCCCGGGCGGTGCGGACCAGCTCCTCCAGGGTGACCGGCAGCTGCGGGACGTCGGCCTTGGCGTGCTCGGCCCCGGTGGGGGCGACGGTGAGCAGCGTGCCGTGGGATCCGGGTCGGGACATGCCGTGATCCTGACACAGAACCCGTTCGGACCAGCGGGTCAGCACCCGACCGGGCACCCGGAACCGCAGGCAGGCGCGGTGCCCGGTTTTCCGGACCGGACGATCAGCGGCCGAGGTTGCGGGCCGCCTCCCGGCCGAGGCCGGGGGTGTCGGGCGGCACCGAGTCGGGATCGACCCGCGCCTGCACGCGGCGGTCCTCCGCGCCGACCAGCAGCTCGGTCTCCACCGGCACGGACCGCTTGACCAGCGCCAACACGATCGTGCCCAGCTCGTGGTGCATCGCCACGCTGCCGACCCGGCCGACCACGCGGTCCTCCACCAGCACCGGGTCGCCGGTCTCCGGCCGCACCTCGCGGGTGCCGTCCAGGTGCAGCAGCAGCATCCGGCGCGGCGGGCGGCCGACGTTGTGCACCTTCGCGACCGTCTCCTGACCCCGGTAGCAGCCCTTGTCGAGGTGCACGGCCTCGCCGATCCAGTTCACCTCGTGCGGGATGGTCTTCTCGTCGGTGTCCACGCCCAGGCGCGGCCGCAGGGACTCCACCCGCAGCGCCTCGAACGCCCAGGTGCCCGCCGGGCGGGCGCCCGCGCCGGTGAGCCGCGCCCACCAGTCGGCGATCCCGCCGCGCGGGACCACCAGGTTGACCGCGTCCGGGCCGGGCCACGGCGACCGGCGGGCGAAGCCGCCGTCGAGCGCGACCACGCCGTGAGGGCCGGCGGGCAGCGGCAGGTCCAGGCGGGCGAACAGGTCGGGGACTTCGGGGCCGACGACGGTCAGCACCGCCAGCTCGGCCGTCGCGTCCCGCGGCTCGACCTTCGACCAGAACACCATCTTGGTCAGGTAGGCGAGCAGCTCCGCCGCCCGCGACGCCTCCGTGTCGAGGTAGACGACGCCGCCGACGTGCGCAACCGCGGCGTGGTGCTCGACCCGGCCCTGGACGTCCAGGATCAGCGCCTCGGTGCCCTCGCCCTCGCCGAGCGCGGTGAAGTGCTGGCTGGTCAGCGAGTGCAGCCAGGTCAGCCGGTCGTCGCCCGGCACCGCGAGCACGGTGCGGTTCGACCGGTCGAAGACGGCCACTGACCGGGCCGCGGCGCGCTGCTCGGCGAACGGGTCGCCGAAGTGCCAGGGCACGCCCTGGTCCACGGCGCCCTCGAACGGCGCGACCGCGCCCGGCGCGGCCAACAGCGGTGAACTCACGGGGACTCCTTCGGGGCGCTCGTGGTCAGGCACTCGCGGCACGTGCCGGACAGCGCGAGGTGGCTCGCGTCCAGTTCGAACCCGTGCGACCCCCGCAGTGTTCCCGCGAGCGGTGCGAGCAGCTCGCACGGCACCTCGTCCACGTGGCCGCACCGGTGGCACACCAGGTGCACGTGCTCGTGCTCCTGGACCGAGTAGGTGGGCGCGCCGTGCCCGAGGTGGGTGTGCCGGACCAGGCCGAGCCGGTCCAGCAGGTCGAGCGTGCGGTAGACCGTGGTGATGTTCACCGTGGGCGCGGTGACCTGCACGCGCTGGCAGATCTGCTCGGGTGTGGCGTGCTCCAGCTCGCGCACGGCGTCCAGGACGAGCTGCCGCTGGGGCGTCATCCGCATGCCGCGTTCGTGCAGCGTCTTGCGCAGGGCCTTGGGAGCGCTGGCGGTGTCCACGAACCCGATGGTAGGCCGTGAGTAGTCTCACGGTATGCGCGTGCTCGCACTGCTGGACGGAACCCTGGCCGACCCCGACGCCCCGCTGATCCGGGTCGACGACTTCGGCCTGATGCGCGGGGACGGCGTCTTCGAGACGATCCTCGTCGTCGACGGCAAGCCCCGGGAACTCGACCCCCACCTGGACCGCCTGGCCCGCTCGGCGGCCATGCTGGACCTGCCGGAGCCGGACCGGGCC
This sequence comes from Actinosynnema sp. NPDC059335, assembly GCF_042752395.1. Classification (NCBI taxonomy): domain Bacteria; kingdom Bacillati; phylum Actinomycetota; class Actinomycetes; order Pseudonocardiales; family Pseudonocardiaceae; genus Actinosynnema; species Actinosynnema sp. NPDC059335. Next base: position 37,274 of record NZ_JBHYXZ010000047.1, read on the forward strand.
GCGTTCGAGCGCGCCGTCGGCCTCGTGCTCGACAACTGGACGGGCGGCGCGGAGATCGCGCTCAAGCTCGTCTACACGCGCGGGGTCGAGGGCGGCGACGGCACGCCCACCGGGTTCGCGCTGGGCATGGACATCGCGCCGAAGGTGATGCTCCAGCGGGCCGAGGGCATCGCCGCGGTGACCCTCGACCGGGGCATCGAGCCCGGCTTGATGGACCGCGCGCCGTGGCTGCTGCTCGGGGCCAAGTCGCTGTCGTACGCGGTGAACATGGCCGCGTTGCGCGAGGCCGAGCGGCGCGGCGCGGCCGAGGTCGTGTTCACCACCTCGTCCGGCTCGGTCCTGGAAGGACCCACGTCCACGCTGGTCATGGCCCGCGGTCGCACCCTGACCACGCCGCCCGCCGAGCTGGGCATCCTGCCCGGCACGACGCAGGCCGCGCTGTTCCGGGCCGCCGGGCGCGACGGCTGGGCGGTGGAGGTGCGGCCCGTCGAGGTGGAGGAGCTGTACTCGGCGGACGCCGTGCTCCTGGTGTCGAGCGTCCGCAAGATCACCCGCGTGCACACGCTGGACGGCAAGACCCTGCCGGACTCCACCGAACTGCACGCGCGGCTCGCCGAGCTGTACGAATCCGAGTATTGAGTTGAATGGCCGCTGCTCGGTGTTGGATGGCCGCTGCTCCGCAGACGGCGGCTCGGTCGCCCGGAAGTCGGTCGTTCGCGCCTGATCCCCCGACGATCGAAAAGCGTGATCGCCGGGGAATGAGGCGCGAACGACCGACGCGACCTCGCGGGCGGTCGGCCGGCGAGACGACGCGGCCTCGCGCGGGGGAGCCGGCGAGACGACGCGGCCTCGCGGGGTGGTGTGGGCCGGGGAGGCGGGGGGCCGACCCGCGCCACGCCCCACCGCGCGGGCGCCCCGGCCAGC
>NZ_JBHYXZ010000047.1:38207-53523 GCF_042752395.1 Actinosynnema sp. NPDC059335
GGGGTGGGGGGGGGGCGCGTCGCCGGCGCCCCCGCGCCACCCCCCCCCCCCCGCGGGGGGCCCCCGCCCGCGGTCACCTCAGGCCGGCGTCCACGGCGTTGATCAGGGTGCCGTTGGCGGTGTCGCCGGACATCTCCCAGATCATCGCGCCGAGCAGGCCGCGCTGCTTGAGCCACGCGGTCTTCTTCTGGATCGCCCACACGTCGTCGAACGTCCACCACTGCCCGCCGTTGCCGGTGAAGCAGGACGTCGCCACCGCGGCCTCGTCGTGGTGCACCGTGCAGCCGGGCACGCTCGCCAGCAGGTTCGAGTACCCGCGCGTGCCCGCCTCCTCGGCGAACTGGCCGGGCGCGGCCCCGGTCGCCGACTGCCACTCGCCGTTGCGGTCACCCGCCTGGACGCCCTGCCAGCCCCGGCCGTAGAACGCCAACCCGATGGTGATCTTGCGCGGGTTCACGCCGACCGACGTGTAGGCGTTCACCGCGTTCTCGACGCTGAAGTGGAACGGGTACGGGTCGTCCGCGTCGGCGTACAGGTTGCCCTGGTGGCCGGTCCGGTTCGGCTCCCACGAGTTGTCGCTGCCCGCGCCGTGGAAGTCGTAGCCCTGCACGTTGAAGATGTCCAGGGACTTCGCCACCCGCGGCAGGTCCCAGCCCGCGTCGATCTTCGCCGGGTCGGCCGGGGTGAACGCGGTCAGGTCGTAGCGCCGGCCCGTCTCCCGGGTCAGCTCGTCGAGCTGCCGCCGGAACTCCTCGATCAGCAGGGTGTTGTTCTGCTTGTCGTTCGGGCCGACGTGGTTGCCGGGGTGGCCCTCCGCGCCCGGCCACTCCCAGTCGAGGTCGATGCCGTCGAAGATGCCCGCCGCGGTGCCGGGGCCGCCGGCCGCGTTGTAGACGGGCAGGTTGCCCCGGATGTAGATGTCCAGGCAGGACTTGACGAACTTTTTGCGGGCCGCGTCCGTCGCCGCGACGTCGGAGAAGTACTTCGAGTACGTCCACCCGCCCAGCGAGATCAGCACCTTGAGGTGCGGGTGCTTGGCCTTGAGCTTGCGCAGCTGGTTGTAGTTGCCGCGCAGCGGCTCCCAGCCGGTGTCGCCGACGCCGTCCACGGACTGCGCCGCGCCGAACGGCCTGCTGTAGTCGGCTTCCGCGTCCCCCGCGCCGTCGCCCTGGTTCGGGTCCTGCGGGTTGGACGAGGTGCCCTTGGTGACGCCGTGCAGGCACGTCAGGTTGACCGGGTCGATGTTGCCGAACGCGTAGTTCAGGTGGGTCAGCCTGGCCGCCGTGCCGCTGGTGTCCAGGTTCTTCACGAAGTACTGGCGGCCGTAGATGCCCCACTGCACGAAGTACCCGACCCGCGCGTACCCGTTCACGATGTCCGAAGTGGACACGGTGATCGCCCGGCTCGCGGTGGACACGTTGTCGTACAGGTCGCGGGCGCGGACCGTGAAGGTGTACTCGGTGGACGGTGACAGCCCGTCGACCTTCGCCGTCGTGCCGGTGACCGTCGCCCGGACCGAGTCGCCCTGGTAGACGTCGTAGTTGGCCACGCCCCGGTTGTCGGTGGACGCGTCCCAGCTCAGCGTGACGCTGCCGGCGTCCTTCGCGGTGCTGCGCAGGTTGGCCGGCGCGGACGGCGGCTGGGTGTCGTCCGCGGGGTTGTTGGTGGTCACCGACACCGCGTTGGACGCGGTGGACAGCGCGCCCTTGGTGTCCTTGGCCTTCACCGTGAAGGTGTACGCCGTGTTCGGGGTGAGCCCGGTGACGGTGGCGCCGGTGGACGTGACCGAGGCGGCCAGGGCGGAGCCGTTGTAGACCTCGTAGCCGGCGACGGGCAGGGAGCCCGGCGTCGACGCGGTCCACGCCAGGGAGACGGTCCTGGTCGTCTTCACCGGCGAGTGCAGGTTGGCGGGCGGCGTGGGCGGGGTGTCGGGCGTGCCGTCGCAGTTGGCGTTGTTGACCCGGCAGGTGACCGGTTCGACGGCCGCGCTCAGCGTGAACGTGGGGCTGTAGGGCTCGGTGGACCGCCGTGCCGCCACGCTCCGGTTGTAGTGCACCGGGTTGAGCGTGACGGTGGCGCCGGTCTGGCTGATCGTGGCGTGCTGCGCGTTGCTCGCCGTGACGCCGGCGGGCAGCGTGAACGTGATCGACCAGTCGGCGAGCACCGCGTCGGTGTTGTTGTTCACGACGAACCTGCCGGTCGAGCCGGCGAGGCTGAAGTCGGCGGTGGTCGGCGCGGGCGGCGGTGGGGGCGGGCCGCTGCCGTCGCAGCTCGCGCCGTTGATCGTGCAGGTCGTCGGGTCGACGGCCTGGCTGAGGGTGAACGTCGGGCTGTACGGGTCGGTGGTGCGGCCCGCCGGGATCGAGTTGATGTAGAACGCGGGCGTCAGGGTGACCCGCGTGCCGGTCTGGGTGGTGGTGGCGTGCTGCGCGCCGCTGACGGTGACGCCGGGCGGCAGGTCGAACTTGATCGACCAGCCGGAGACGGCGGCGGTCGTGGGGTTGGCGACCACGAACTTGCCCGTGGTGCCGGTCCTGCTGAACGTGGCGGTCGGACCGGTCGCGGCGGCGGCCGGTGCGGACAGCGCTGCGGTGGCCAGGGCTAAGGCCACGAGCGCGATGGCTGGTCGGCGCATCAGGGTGTGCCTCTCGAATAAGGGATCAGTCGAGAACCACGGCGGCCTGGTCGTGCGCTTGCCGAACGCCTCTGAACGTAAGTCGTGCCGACCGCCTTGACAATGGGTCTAGACCAATTGCGTCCGTTCGGCCGCGCGCTCAGGTTCGGGGCGCGAACCGCAGCCGCGTGCCCGGCGCGGCCTGGCCGAGCAGCGGCAGCGCCTCCGGCGCGACCACGCCGATCACCGGGTAACCGCCGGTCGTGGGGTGGTCGGCGAGGAAGACGACGGGCCGGCCGTCGGCGGGCACCTGCACCGCGCCGGTGACCAGGCCCTCGCTCGGCAGCTCCCGCCCGACCCGGTCGGCGGTCCGCTCCAGCGCCGTGCCGGTGAGGCGCAACCCGACGCGGTTGCTGCGCTCGGAGACCGTCCAGCGGCCGGCGGCGAGCCGGCGCACGGGGTCGTCGAACCAGTCGTCGCGGGGACCCGGCACGACGGGCACGACCAGCTCGTCCGGGACGTGCCGCGGCACCAGCACGTCCACGCCCACCGGCACGCCGGTCGGGTCGCCCAGCGGCAGCTCGTCGTCCGGGCGCAGCGGGGCCGGGCCGAGCCCGGAGAGCAGGTCGGTGGCGCGGCTGCCCAGGTCGGCCGGGACGGCGATGCCGCCGGACACCGCGACGTAGGACCGCAGGCCGCCGCGGGGCGTGCCGAGGACGAGGGTGTCGCCCGGCGCCAGGTGCAGCGGCGGGTCGCGCAGGACGCCGTTGACCAGGGTCGGGGTGGACGGGCCGGTGACGGCGACCGTGCAGGAGGCGTTGGCGCGCAGGGCCAGGCCGCCGAGGAGCACTTCGAGGCAGGCGGCGTCCTCGGGGTTGCCGACCAGGCGGTTGGCGAGCGTGAGGGAGGGCGGGTCGAGCGCCCCGGAGGGCGGCACGCCCAGGTGCGCGTGACCGGGCCGGCCGAGGTCCTGGACCAGGGCCTGCGGGCCGGTGCGCAGGACGGTGAGCGTGCGCGGGCGTTCAACCCGGGTGTTCCGAACGCAGGACACGCGCGTTCCGGGCGTTGGGCTCACCGGACGGCCTCGAAGCGGACGCGGTCGCCGGGGGTGAGCAGGGCGGGCGCGGCGCGGCGCGGGTCGAACAGCGGCGCGTCGGTGCGGCCGATCAGCCGCCAGCCGCCGGGCGTGGCACGGGGGTAGGCGGCGGTGTACTCGCCGGCCACGCCCACCGAGCCCGCCGGGACCCGGGTGCGCGGCGAGTCCAGGCGGGGCTGGCGCAGCGGCTCGGGCAGGCCGGTCAGGTAGGCGAAGCCGGGGGCGAACCCGCAGAACGCGACCCGGTAGCGCGCGCCCGCGTGCAGCTCGACCACCTCGGCGGCGGTCAGGCCCGCGGTCTCGGCGACCAGGTCCAGGTCGGGGCCGTCGTAGCGGACCGGGATGACGACCTCGGTCCCCTCCGCCGGGGCCGCGTGCGCCGGGTCGGCGGCGGCCAGCACGTCGCGGACCGCGCGCAGGCCGCCCGGCCTGGTCACGACCAGGACCGTGCGGGCGGCCGGCACCAGCTCGACCACGTCGGGCAGCTCCGCCGCCGCGACCGCGGCGCGCACCGCCTCCACCTCGCCGGGCGAGCCCACCTCGACGAGCACCGCGTCGGTGCCGCAACGCCGCAGCCGCATGCGTCCAGGGTAGATGAGGATTGTTGAACAACCCAAGCCGCAGCGGGCGCCGGCGAACGGCCCCGCCGCGGACCGGTTACCCGACGACGCGCTTGAGGTGCGCGGACGTGTGCGGCTGGAGCGGCTGACCCACCATGGCCCGCTCCTCGACGTACGCCAGGTCGCCGTTGTTGACGATGCCGTACAGCCGCTGCGCCCCGGTGACCTCCTTGGCCGTCGCCGTGCGGACCACCGCGTCGGTGGAGATCTCCCACGACGTCTGGGTGCGCGGCTTTCCGTAGTACAGCTCCACGATCCCGGTGTTGTGCGTGAGCAGCACCTCGATCGTGTCGTCCGGCTGCGGCCGCCAGAAGCCGGTCTCGCGCGCCGCCTGGCGGATCACGCCGCCGTTCTCGTCCAGCAGCCAGGCGCGGGCCTCGTAGTACAGGAACGGCCGTCCGTCGTGCGCGAACGTGATCTGCTGCCCGTACCGGAACGGGCCGTCGATCGTCGGGTACACGACCTCGCCCTCGCCGCGCCACACGCCCACCAGCGGCAGCAGCGCCAGGCACGCGTCGTGCAGCGACGGGCCGGAGCGCAGGTTCGCCGTGTCCGCGGGGATCGGCAGGTCGTCGAACTGCGGCAGGTTGCGCGCGCCGGTCACCGACGCGCGTGCCGCGGCGGCCTGCACGGCCGCGTCACCACTGCCCGGAACGGGCCCGTTGTCGCTCACCGCTGGTCGGAGAACAGGCGGTACACCACGTAGCCGGCGAACCACACGACCAGCAGGGACACGAGGACCAGCAACCCGGTGAAGAAGTGTTCCACCCGGCCAGTCTAGGCGTCGGACCCGGGAAGCGGGCGCCGCCCCGGCGGGGGCGCCCCCCGCGGGGCGCCGGGGGGGGCGCGGGGGGGGGGCCGGGGCGCCCCCCCCGCCCGCCCCCCCCCCCCCCCCGCCGGGTCTCTCTGCGGCCCGCCCCCCGGGGGGGGGGGGGGGCGGGCCCCCCCCCCCCCCGGCGGGCCCCCCCCCCCCGGGGGGCCGGCGAGGGGTAGCGCCGGGGGCAGCCCGTGCGCTCCCGGACTCAGGCCACCGCGACCTCGACCGGGTGCACGCCCGGCCCCTCCGCGTTGACCGACGCCTGCCCGTTGCCGGACCGGTGCAGCGCGCGGATCGTCCACGTGCCCGGCGCGGCGAAGAACCGGAAGTCGCCGTCGGCCGAGGAGACGACCTCGGCGGTGAACTCGCCCGAGGCGTCCAGCAGCCGCACGAACGCGCCGCCGACCGGCGCGCCCTCGGCGCGCACCTTGCCGCTCAGCACGACCTCGTTCGCGCCGACCTGGATGTCGACGCCCTGCTGGGGCGCGCCGCAACCGTCCAAGCTCATGTCAGTCCTCCTTGCCGCTGCCGAGCTCGACGGGCACGCCGACCAGCGAGCCGTACTCGGTCCAGGAACCGTCGTAGTTCTTCACGTCCTCGTGGCCGAGCAGCTCGTGCAGCGCGAACCACGTGTGCGACGAGCGCTCGCCGATGCGGCAGTAGGCGATCGTCTTGCGCGAGCCGTCGAAGCCGGCCTCGCCGTAGATCTCGGCCAGCTCCTCGTTCGACTTGAACGTGCCGTCCTCGTTGGCCGCCTTGCTCCACGGCACGTTGATCGCGCTCGGGATGTGGCCGGCGCGCTGAGCCTGCTCCTGCGGCAGGTGGGCGGGCGCGAGCAGCTTGCCGGAGAACTCGTCGGGCGAGCGCACGTCGACCAGGTTCTTCTTGCCGATCGCGTCCACGACCTCGTCGCGGAACGCGCGGATCGCGAGGTTCTGCTCCTGGGCCTTGTACTCGGTGGCCGGGCGCTCGACCTGCTCCTTGTCCAGCGGGCGGCCGTCCAGCTCCCACTTCTTGCGGCCGCCGTCGAGCAGCTTCACCGAGTCGTGCCCGTACAGCTTGAAGTACCAGTACGCGTAGGCGGCGAACCAGTTGTTGTTGCCGCCGTAGAGGATGACCGTGTCGTCGTTGGCGATGCCCTTGGCGGACAGCAGCTTCTCGAAGCCCTCGCGGTCCACGAAGTCGCGGCGGACGGGGTCCTGGAGCTCGTTCTTCCAGTCGATCTTCACCGCGCCGGGGATGTGGCCACCGTCGTAGGCGGTGGTGTCCTCGTCCACCTCGACGAACACCACGCCGGGCGTGTTGAGGTTCTCCTCGGACCAGGCGGCCGAGACCAGGACGTCTTCACGGCTCATCGAGCTGCTCCCAATTCTTCGTTCTAGTGCGACTTAGGTCACTGGGGTCGGGCGAGCGCGGGCGCGTAGCGGCGCAGGAGCAGGAACATCTCGCAGCCCAGGCACAGGCCGACCGCGGCGTTGAGCAGCGCGGCGACCAGCGCGGCGGACGTCGCGACGACTCCGAGCGCGGTGAGGCCGGTGGCGTAGCCGATCGTGCCGGTGAGCGCGAAGACGAACCCGACGCCCTGCGCGAACCGCAGCGGGGCGGCCTCCTCGCGCTCGGTCGTCGGCTTGATCCTCGGCTGCACCGCGAACCGGTACACGTGGCCCCACGGATTGAGCTTGAGCGAGATGAACGCGCACATCCCGAACAGCACGGTCTGCGCGGCGAGCAGCCGCCACGACCCGGTCAGCAGCACGACCGCCAGGATGGCGGTGGTGATCCAGGCGCTGAACCGCGGGCCGCGGGGGTCGACCGGCGCGTCCTTGGCGGCGGGTGCGGTGGCGGTGGTTCCTGCGGGCACGGCGACCTCCTGACGGTGGACAAGACAGGCAGTCCGTCTCAGGCGGTGTTAGGGCAGCCGCGCACGCCCGTCAAGGGCCTGCGGCGCCGCCGGGGACCGCCCGGTCAGCGCGTCGCGCGACACAGGCTGCTGCGCACGCGGCACAGGTCCACCGCGAGTCGCTTGGTCAGCAGCGTGGTCATGGTCCCGAGGGTAGCCGGTCGTCCCTGCTGTCGGGAGTGGCGTCCATCAGGTGGGAGTCCGCAGGATCACCCGAACGGTCCAGGCAGGTGTGGGCGCAATGCCGCCATCAACGGGTCCGGCTTCGGGATCCCGCCGACCCGCAGCAGTTCCGCGCCGGCCGGGGTCAGCGCCAGCGTGGTCGGCGCGCGCAGCACGCCCAGCTCGGCCGCGACGTCGGGCAGGTCGGTCACGTCGAGCTCCACGTGCCGCAGCCCCTCGGTGCGGCCCGCGAGGTCCTCCAGCAGCGACCGGGTCTGCCGGCAGGTGGCGCAGAACTCGGTGGAGAGCTGCACGAGGGTCACCGGCGTCCGCCCGTCCAGCAGGTCCCGGACGGGCGCGGGCAGGGCCGCGACCGGCCTGGCGGCCCGCACCCGCCCGTCCCGCAGGCGCAGCGCCACCGCGATCACGGCCACCAGCGCCACCGCGCCGAGCAGCGCCCACACGCCCGTCGTCACCGGTTGCCGCCCTCGTCCAGGGGGATGTCGTTGATGGCGCCCTCGACGGTGAACGCGCCGCTCTCCACCTTGACCGCCGTGGGCGTCACGGTGAAGGGGAGGGAGCCGGGGTCGATGGTCACGCTCAGCGCCTCGCGCACCACGCCGAGCACCGCGTCCAGCCCCTCCAGCGCCCTGTCGTCCAGCTCGACGTCGGTCATCGCGATCGCAACTTGGCCGTTGACCAGCGACACCGTGCCGTAGGCGGTGATGCGCAGGCTGCGGCCGGCCACCTTGGTGTTGCCGGACAGCTTCACCGCCGCGACCGTCGGGTCCGGCTGTTGCCCGGCGGGCGGCTCGGCCCGGCGGTCCGGCTCGATCGCCATGTCGGTGAACGGCGTGACCTGGTTGACCAGGCGGTTCAGGTCGTTGGCCTTGATCTTGACACTGCCCCGCACCTGGTCGATCTTCGCGCCGCGGGTGTTGCCCGACAGCAGGTCGGACAGGCCGATGCGGGTGTGGTGGAGGTTCGCCCGGATCTCCAGGTCCCGGAGCTGGTCGCGGACGGGCACGCCGGTGGCGCTGATCTCGATGTCGCGGTAGTCGCCGGCGATGGCCTGGGTGATGAACGGGAAGCCGTTGATCCGGACCGACGGGTCCTCGCTCAGCCCGAACTTCTGCCGCATCCTCTGCGCGACCTGGTACTCGCCCGCCGCGGCCAGCCCGAAGTCGGCCGCGACCAGCAGCCCGCCCACCACCAGCACGGCGATGATCAGCTTGCGGCCGCGCGCGGGACGGCGGCGCCGGGTCTCGGTCGCGGTCATCGGCTGCCCTTCGTCGGTCGTCCGGAGGTTCGGTCGTCCAGCCAGGTCGCGATCCGGTCTACCAGAGCGGGCGTCATGGCGGACTCGGCGTGCCGCACGCCGGGCTCCAGCCACAGCTCCGCGTCGCCGCCCGCGGCCCGGTGCAGCGCCACCGCGTGCGCCGGGCCGAAGTAGTGGTCCAGCTCGCCGTGCACGATGAGCAGCGGAGTCGGCGGGATCCGGTGCACGACCTCCAGGGGGCTCTCCGGCGGTGTGCGCCACGGCGGGCCCAGGCGCACGCCCAGCGCGCGGGCGGCGAGCCTGCCGTGCGGCTGCTCGAGCAGCCAGTGCACCCGGCGCATGGCCGCCGTCTCGCGGATCCACCAGCGCGACGGCGCGCTGACCGCCGCCACGGCGTCCGGGCGGTCGTCGTGCAGGCCCGCGTGGCGCAGCGCGATGGACGCGCCCATGGAGAAACCGACCGTCACCACCCGCCGGTACCCGAGGTCGCGGGCCAGCGAAACCCCGGCCGCGAGGTCGTGCACCTCGTCGCCCCCGACGGTGGAGCGCCCGCCCGACCGGCCGTGGCCCCGGAAGTCGAGCGCGACGACCCCGCCGTGCCCGGCGAACCGGCGCAGCACGCGGGCGACGAACGGCTTGCGGACGTGGTTGGTGAAGCCGTGGCCCACCACGAATGCGAGATCCGTCACGGAGCGTGACGACCTCACGTGCACCCCGTGCAGGAGGACGGCGTCGTGTGACATGGATGTAACAGGCGTGACGCTTGTGGAAACAACTGTGACCCGGTCCTGCTGACCTGGGTCTTTCGTGGGTTGCACCGGTATTGTCTCCGTCATCCGCAGGCAACGGGGCCCGGTCACCGTACTTCGCCTGTGCCTGGTCGGTGACCACGCACCGGCCGAACGAGAGGGCGCCGCGATGAGCATCGACGTGCTGCTGCTGACCACCGACTCCGATCCCGAGGCGGTTCTCCCCGCGCTGTCGCTCCTGCCGCACGAGGTCCGCCCGCTGCGGCCCGAGGTCTCCGCGCTGCTGGAGGCCGGCCCGCACGACATCGTCCTGGTCGACGCCAGGACCGACCTGGTGGGCGCGCGCAGCCTGTGCCGCCTGCTGGACTCCAGCGGGGTGGACGTGCCCGTGGTGGCCGTCGTCACCGAGGGCGGCCTGGTCGCGGTCAACTCCGACTGGAGCGTGGACGAGATCCTGCTCCCCACCTCCGGCCCCGCCGAGGTGGACGCCCGGCTGCGCCTGGTGCGCTCCCGGCGCGGCGCGACCCAGCCCGGCGGCGACGGCTCGCTGCAGCTCGGCGAGCTGGTCATCGACGAGGCCACCTACACCGCGCGCCTGCGCGGGCGCCCGCTCGACCTCACCTACAAGGAGTTCGAGCTGCTGAAGTACCTGGCGCAGCACGCGGGCCGCGTGTTCACCCGCGCCCAGCTGCTCCAGGAGGTCTGGGGCTACGACTTCTTCGGCGGCACCCGCACGGTGGACGTGCACGTCCGGCGGCTGCGCGCCAAGCTCGGCCCCGAGCACGAGTCCCTGATCGGCACCGTGCGCAACGTGGGCTACAAGTTCGTCCGCCCGCCGCGGCCGGGCAGCACCCGCCGCGTCGAGCACCACGTCGACCTGCCGGAGACCACGATCGACGAGGCCGAGCTGATCTTCCGCGCCTGATCGCCGTCGCGGCGCGACGGCCGCGGGTGGTTCCACTACCTTCGTGGCGTGGATCTGACCTGGTACGAGAGCGTCACCCCCGAGCAGGCCGCCGAGGTCTCGGACCTGCTCGGGGCCGCCGAAGCCGCCGACGGCGTCGCCCCGGTCGGCGAGGCCGTGACCCTGCGCCTGCGCCCGGACGCGCGCGGCAGCCGCCACCTGCTGGCCCGCGAGGGCGCGGCCCTGGTCGGCTACCTGCACCTGGACGTGTTCGGCGACGCCGACGGCAACGAGGTCGCCGAGCTGGCCGTCCACCCCGACCACCGCCGGCGCGGCGTCGGCACGGCCCTGGTCGAGGCGCTGGCCGACCGCGCCAAGCCCGTCCGGGTCTGGTCGCACGGCGGCCACCCCGGCGCCGCCGCGCTGGCCGGGAAGCTCGGCTTCCGCAAGGTCCGCGAGCTGCTGCGGCTGCGCCGCGCCCTCGACGCCGACCTGCCCGAGCCCGTGCTGCCGGACGGCGTCTCGCTGCGCCCGTTCGTGCCCGGCCGGGACGAGGCGGCCGTCGTCTACGTCAACCACCGGGCGTTCTCGTGGCACCCCGAGCAGGGCGCCATGAGCATCGAGGACGTGCGCGACAAGGAGGAGCAGCCCTGGTTCGACCCGGCCGGGTTCCTCCTCGCCGTGGACGCGGACGGGCGGCTGCTCGGCTTCCACTGGACCAAGGCGCACACCGCCGAGCTGGGCGAGGTCTACGTGGTCGGCGTGGACCCGGACGCGCAGGGCGGCGGTCTCGGCAAGGCCATCACGCTCGCCGGGCTGGCCCACCTGCGCGACGCGGGCCTCACCGAGGTGATGCTCTACGTCGAGTCCGACAACGCGGCGGCACTGGCCGTGTACACCCGGTTGGGGTTCCGCCGGTGGGACTCCGACGTCCAATACGCCCGGTAGTGACAAACCCATCACGCCATGCAAACGTGCAGGTCACGGGACACCCAAAAGGCGGTGTACTCGGTCACTTCCCGTGCGGTGTTCACCTTCCGTTCATTTCCTCCTCTGCGCGTGTCCACCCTCGCTGCCTACCGTCCGTGTCGAGCGGCCGAGGTGCGCCGCGAATCCGCTTCCGCAGCTGGAGGACCTCAGGTGAAGACCAAGCGACACGGCGCCGTTCTCGGCCTGATCGCGGCCGGTGCGCTTCTGCTCACCGCGTGTGGCAGCGATGACAACACCACCGCCGGCGGGGGCTCGACCTCGGCGGCCGGCCAGTCGTCGACCCCGGTCGAGTGCGGTGGCAAGTCGAACCTGACCGGTGAGGGTTCTTCGGCGCAGAAGAACGCGATCGACACGTTCGTGCAGGCCTACCAGCAGCAGTGCTCCGGCTCGAACGTCGCGTACAACGCGCAGGGCTCCGGCGCCGGCGTCAAGCAGTTCATCGGCGGCCAGGTGGACTTCGCGGGCTCCGACTCGCCGCTGTCCGAGAGCAAGGGCGAGGTCGCGAGCGCGGCCGAGCGCTGCAAGGGCAACCCGGCCTGGAACCTGCCGCTCGTGTTCGGCCCGGTCGCGCTCGGCTACAAGCTCGAGGGCGTCACCGACCTGGTGCTCAACGCCGAGGTCGCGGCCAAGATCTTCAACGGCGGCGTCAAGAAGTGGAACGACCCGGCCATCGCCGCGCTGAACAGCGGCGCGTCGCTGCCGGACAAGGACATCAAGGTCGTCTACCGCTCGGACGAGTCCGGCACCACGGACAACTTCCAGCTCTACCTGGAGACCGCCTCGAAGGGCGCCTGGACGCAGGGCGCGGGCAAGCAGTTCAAGGGCGGTGTCGGCGAGGGCAAGGAGAAGTCCGCCGGCGTCGCGCAGGCCGCGGGCTCGGTCGACGGCGCCATCACCTACGTCGAGCTGTCGTTCGCGCAGGACAACAAGCTGTCCATCGCCAAGATCGACAACGGCTCCGGCCCGGTCGAGCTGACCGACGAGACGGTCGGCAAGGCCATCGACGGCGCGCAGATCAAGGGCACGGGCAACGACCTGGTCCTCGACCTCAAGTCGATCTACGGCTCCACCACCGCGGGCGCCTACCCGCTGCTGCTGGCCACCTACGAGATCGTCTGCTCGAAGGGCTACGACGCCGACACCGCGAAGGCCCTCAAGGCGTTCCTCACGGTCGCGGCGACCACGGGCCAGGAAGGACTGGCGGACGCGGGTTACGCTCCGCTGCCCAAGGCCTTCCAGGACAAGCTGCTGACCGCCATCAACGCCATCGCCTGACCAGGCCGGCACACTTCCCGGGAACGCCATTGCGATGAACGACCGCACAGTGGCCCCACGCCCCGCGGGCACCGGCACGACCGGTGCCCGTGAGGGCGTTCCGGCTGCCCGACCCGCCTCGGAGGCTCCGATTCCCCCGACCACGGAAGCCGATCGGAAGACTGTCGTCCGGCCGGGTGACCGGATCTTCGCCGGCCTGGCCACGGGCTCGGGCATCTTCATCGTGGTCCTGATCGCGGCGATCGGCATCTTCCTGCTGCTCCAGGCCATCCCGTCGCTCGCGCTGGACAAGGTCAACTTCCTGACCAGCCGCGAGTGGTCGACCGGCGACGTGAACAACATGCGCTACGGCATCCTGGACCTGCTCCTGGTGACCGTGGTGTCGTCGGCGTTCGCGCTGGTCATCGCGATGCCGATCGCGTTGGGCATCGCGCTGTTCCTCACCCAGTACGCGCCCCGCCGGCTCGCCCGGCCGTTCGCCTACGTCATCGACCTGCTGGCCGCCGTGCCGTCGATCATCTTCGGCCTGTGGGGCCTGCTCGTGCTCGGCCCCGTGCTCACCCCGATCGGCGAGTGGCTGACCTCGACGCTGGGCTGGATCCCGCTGTTCGCCGAGGGCAACGTCAGCATCGAGCTGGGCGGCACCATCTTCACCGCCGGCATCGTGCTGGCGGTGATGATCCTGCCGATCATCACCGCGGTGAGCCGCGAGGTGTTCGACCGCACGCCCGTCACCCACATCGAGGGCGCCATCGCCCTGGGCGCCACCAAGTGGGAGGTCGTGCGGACCACCGTGCTGCCGTTCGGCAAGGCGGGCTACGTCAGCGCCTCGATGCTCGGCCTCGGCCGCGCGCTCGGCGAGACGATCGCGTTGACGATCATCCTCAGCGGCACCGGCGCGGCGTTCACGTGGAGCCTGTTCGACGGCGGCGCGACGTTCGCGTCCAAGATCGCGCTGGCCGCCCCCGAGTTCAACGACCCGCGCACGGCGGGCGCCTACATCGCCGCCGGCCTGGTGCTGTTCGTGCTGACGTTCGGCGTCAACGCCATCGCCCGGTCCATCGTCGCCGGTCACAAGGAGTACGAATGACGACCGACACGGCGGACCTGAACCGCCTGGCCACGCCGCCGACGTTCCAGAGCGTCAGCGTCGCGCGCAAGGTCAAGAACGCCGTCGCGAGCGCCCTGGTCTACGGGGCGTTCCTGATCGCGATCGTGCCGCTGATCTGGGTGCTGTTCGTGGTCATCCAGCGCGGCTTCCCGGTCGTGCTGGACGGCGACTGGTGGCAGAAGTCGCTGTCCGGCCTGCTGTCCCGCCAGCAGGGCGGCGGCGTCTACCACGCCATCTACGGCACGTTGGTGCAGGGCCTGGTGTGCGGCGTGCTGTCCGTGCCGATCGGCCTGTTCGTCGGCATCTACCTGGTGGAGTACGGCGGCCGGTCCAAGCTGTCCCGCGCCACCACGTTCATGGTCGACATCCTGACCGGTGTGCCGTCCATCGTGGCCGCGCTGTTCGTCTACACGCTGTGGATCACGTACTTCGGCTTCGGCCGCAGCGCCTTCGCGGTGTCGCTCGCCCTGGTGCTGCTGATGGTGCCGGTGATCGTGCGGACCACCGAGGAGATGCTGAAGATCGTCCCGGACGAGCTGCGCGAGGCGTCCTACGCGCTCGGCATCCCCAAGTGGAAGACGATCGTGAAGGTCGTCATCCCGACCGCGCTGTCCGGCATCATCACCGGCATCATGCTGGCCCTGGCCCGCGTCATGGGCGAGACCGCGCCGGTGCTCGTGCTGGCCGCCTACGCGCCGTACATCAACTACAACCTGTTCGACGGACCGATGGCGTCGCTGCCGCTGCTCATGACGGCGGAGCGGAACAACCCGACGCAGGCCGGTTTCGAGCGGATCTGGGGTGCGGCGATCACCCTGGTCATCATCATCACGCTGTTCAACCTGCTGGCGACCGTGATCTCGCGGTGGCTGGCTCCGAAGACGAAGTGAGCGGGCGGTCATGGCCAAGCGCATCGACGTGAAAGACCTCAACCTGTACTACGGCAAGTTCCACGCCGTGGACGGTGTCTCGCTCGCCGTGCCGCCGAAGAACGTGACGGCGTTCATCGGCCCGTCCGGCTGCGGGAAGTCCACCGTGCTGCGGTCGCTGAACCGCATGCACGAGGTGGCGCCCGGCGCGCGGGTGGAGGGCAAGGTCCTGCTGGACGGCGAGGACATCTACGCGTCCTCGGTCGACCCGGTGCAGGTGCGCCGGACCATCGGCATGGTGTTCCAGCGCCCCAACCCGTTCCCGACGATGTCGATCCGCGACAACGTGGTGGCGGGCCTGAAGCTCGCGGGCGAGCGGAACAAGAAGAAGCTCGACGAGGTGGCCGAGCGGTCGTTGCGCGGGGCGAACCTGTGGAACGAGGTCAAGGACCGCCTCGACCGGCCCGGCGGCGGCCTGTCCGGCGGCCAGCAGCAGCGGCTGTGCATCGCGCGGGCGATCGCCGTGCAGCCGGACGTGCTGCTGATGGACGAGCCGTGCTCGGCGCTGGACCCGATCTCCACGCTCGCGATCGAGGACCTGATCACCGAGCTGAAGAAGGAGTACACGATCGTCATCGTGACCCACAACATGCAGCAGGCGGCGCGGGTCAGCGACCAGACCGCGTTCTTCAACCTGCCGGGTGTCGGTCAGCCCGGTCGGCTGATCGAGGTGGACGACACGGAGAAGATCTTCTCCAACCCGAGCCAGAAGGCCACCGAGGACTACATCTCGGGCCGTTTCGGCTGATCACCGCTCCGGCGTCCCGGGGGGGGGGGGCCCCCCCGCCCGCGGCGGGGCCCGCCCGCCGCCGGGGCGGGGGGGCGACCGCCGCCCCCCCCCCCCCCCCACACAACCAAACAAACACAAAA
>NZ_JBHYXZ010000047.1:53533-56087 GCF_042752395.1 Actinosynnema sp. NPDC059335
GGGCGTGCTGTCTTTTTTTACACCTCCCCCGCCCCCCCCCTGCCCACACCTGGTGGGGGTTTGGGGCCTCCCCCCCCCGCCGCGGCCCGCCCCCCCCCCCACCAGCGGTGGGAGGGCCTCCGCGCGTTCGGGTGACAGGGGGAACCGGCCGTCCGCCGCGACCGTCAAAACCGAGACATGGTCCTCCTTTCGGAGGTACCGTGACGGCTGGGATCGGCGGACTCGCAGGGGGTAACCGTGGCGGCGGAAGGTGCGTGGAGCGCACAGTCCATGCAGGCTATGACGGCCAACATGGTGGGCCTGAAGCAGGCCGCCGAGTCGGGCTCGTTCGCCATCAGCGAGGAAGGCGCCCAGGCCTACCTGAAGGCGATCGAGGCGGCCCAGAAGGACCTGCGCAAGATGGACGCGGACCTGGCGCTGCTGCGGCAGGAGACCAAGCTCGGCACCAGCCCCGACGGCACCGCCATGGCCCGCTACAACCAGGAGAGCGCCGAGGGCGGGGCCGGCACGACCGGCATCGTCCCGGCCGTCGACCAGTTGAAAGCCGCACTCGAAGAGGCGAGGCTTGCCCTCCAGAAGGCGATCGAGAACTACCGCGAGGTCGACGACTCCAACGCCGGTACCTACAAGCGCTACTGAGAGTGGGATCAGTTGATCAAGAAACTGTCGGCTCGCGTCGTCCTGGCGTCGGCGGTGCTCGGGATGGTCGTCACCGGGTGCACGACCGAGGGCACGCCCACTCCGGGGACAACCGGCTCCACGCCGACGGAGACCGCGGCGGCGACCACCACCGGCACGAAGCCGAGCACCGGCGGTGACGCCCTGGCCGACTTCGACGCCTGCGAAGCCCTGCGGTCGGCGAGCGGGTTGAACCTGACCGAGATCGAAGCGGACGGCAAGGCCTGCGACGCGGAGTTCTCCGCGACCACTTCCGTGACGGTCAAGGCGCAGCCGTCGCTCAAGATCGACGACGCGGTCGGCAAGGAGCTGTCGGACATCACCGTCGGATCGCGCAAGGCGAAGCTCGTCAAGGCTCCGTCGTCGGAGTCGTCCTGCCTGGTCGCCATCGAGGTCACCGCCGACTCCAGGGTCGATGTCGGAGCCTCCGCCAACGCCTCGCAGGCCGAGGCTTGCGATGCCGCGACCGCCGTGGCCAACGCCATCGAACCGAAGCTGCCCAAGTAACCCGAGGGGGGAGAACGTCGTGACGCCGCCGAACTCGCAGCCGCCGTCCGGGCCGCCGCCGTCGCCGCAGGGCAACAGCCAGGCGACGCAGGTCACCTACGCCGGGCAGACCGAGGCCCAACTGCGCGCCGAGTACGAACGCGCGCGCGCCGAGAACCCGGGGATCTTCGGCGCCATCACGACGCTCGACGACTACATCCGCTACAAGCAGCAGTCCGCGCAGTACCAGCGGGACCAGGAGCAGCAGCTCGAGCAGGTGGTGGAGAACTACCGGCCGCCGCTCGTCCCCGCCGGCTCGCACTACCTGGGCTACGACCACAAGACCCTCAAGGACATGGTCACCACGAACATGGCCCCGAGCACGGCCAACGAGCAGGGCGAGGCGTGGACCAAGATCGGTAACACGCTGGCCGAGCTGCAGGCCAACCTGACCAGCGCGACCGCCGCGAGCAAGGGCGCCTGGCAGGGCTCGGCGGCGGAGGCGGCGCAGGGCTACTTCACCAACGTGGCCACCTGGTCCGGCAACGCGGCGCAGGGCGCGCAGCTCACCGGCAACAAGCTGTACGCCCAGAGCACCGCGGCCGAGCAGGCGAAGAACGCGATGCCCGAGCCGGTCGAGTTCAGCACCGCCGACGCCTACAAGATGTTCTTCTCCGAGCCCAACCCGTTCAAGTGGGCCGAGACGATCGACAAGATCGAGCAGAAGTTCGAGGAGAAGCAGCAGGCCCACGAACGGGCCGCCGAGGTCATGACGACCATGTCGCAGGACTTCCAGGAGTCGGGCTCCACCATGCCCGCCTTCTCCCCGCCCCCGCCCATGGACGGCACGGGCGGCGGCGGCGACCCCGGCCAGAACGGCAACGGGCAGATCGGCGGCCGGCCGACCATCCCCAGCGGCACCGGGAACGGCACGGGCAGCGGCTCCGGGTTCGGCGACGCCGGCGTGCCCGGCGGTGGCGGCACGGGCGGCGGCGGCATCGGTGGCGGCGGCGGTGGCAACACCAACCAGTCCGGCTGGAACGGCTCCGGCGGCGGTGGCACGACGACCCTGCCCGGTCCCGGCGGCGGCAACCCCAACCTGCCCGGCGGCGGTGGCGGCGGCCCCTACCCGCCCGGTTACTTCCCGCCCGGCGGCGGCCCCAACCGGCAGCCCTTCCCGCCCGGCGGACGTCCCGGTCCCGGCCTGCCGAACGGCCCCGGCACCCGCGGCCCCGGCGGGGGTGGCGGCGGTGGCGGCATGGGCCGCGTCCCCGGTGGCGGTGGTCCCGGCGGCCTGGCGGCGGCCGGTCGCGGCGGCCTGGGCGGCGTGGGCGGCTTCGGGCCCGGCGGCGCCTCGGGCGCGCTCGGCGAGGCCGGCCGGACCGGCGCC
>NZ_JBHYXZ010000048.1:0-17258 GCF_042752395.1 Actinosynnema sp. NPDC059335
GTCCTGCACCGCGCCGAGCACGGACCGAAGTGCTTCGCTGTCCGTCATAGTGCATCCTTTCTTCGCTGACTCGTCCCGGCGGGGGCGGGCCCCCCCCCCGGCCGGGGGGGGTGTGCCCCGGGGGGCGCCCCCCCGCCGCCCCCCCGCCCGGACGGGTCAGCGCGGGTCGTCGCGCTCCCGCCGCACGGTGACCTTGCGGCCCTTGATCGTCGCGCCCCGCAACGACGAGATCACCTGCTGCGCGGCCGAATCCGGCACCTCCACCAGCGAGAACCGGTCGGCGATCTCGATCGCGCCGATGTCGCGGCCGTTCAGCCGGGCCTCGCCCGCGATCGCGCCGACCAGGTCCTGCGGCCGGATCCCGGAGCTGCGGCCCGCGCCGACGAACAACCGGGTCATGCCCGCCGACGGGCGGCGCGGGCGGCGCGGCTCACGGCGGTCGCCGCCGCCGTCGCGGCCCCGGCGCTCGCCCTGGCCCGACCGCGGCACGTACTCCGGGATCTCCTCCTCGTCGGCCGCCGCGCCGGTGGCCTCGTGCGCCAGCTTGACCGCCGCCAGCGCCACCTCCATCACGTCGAACTCGTCGGTCAGCGTCTCCACCACGACCCGGAAGCTCTCCAGGTCGTCCTCCAGCAGGCTCTCGTGCAGCGCCGCCCGGGTCAGCTCCAGCTTGCGCGCCCGCAGGTCCGCGACCGTGGGCACCTTCTCCACCTGGATGCGCTGCTTGGTGACCCGCTCGATGGTCTTGAGCATGCCGTGCTCGCGCGGCTCGGCCAGGGTGATCGCCACGCCCTCGCGGCCCGCGCGGCCCACCCGGCCGATGCGGTGCACGTACGACTCCGGCGCGGACGGCACGTTGTAGTTCACCACGTGGGTGAGCTGCTCGACGTCCAGGCCGCGGGCGGCGACGTCGGTGGCCACCAGCAGGTCCGCCGTGCCGTTGCGCAGCCGGGCCATCACCCGGTCCCGCTGCTCCTGGCTGATGCCGCCGTGCAGCGACTCGGCCCGGTAGCCGCGCCCGTTCAGCGTCTCGGTGAGCTGGTCCACCTCGTCACGGGTCCGGCAGAACACGATCGCCGCGGTCGGCGCCTCGACGTCCAGCACCCGGCCCAGCGCGGCCGGCTTGTGGGCGCGCGGCACGACGTACGCGCTCTGCCGCACCCGCGGCGCCTCGCCCGGCTCGGCCTGCTCGCGGCCGATCGTGATGCGCACCGGGTCGGACAGGTGCTGGCGGGCCAGCCGGTCGATCCGGCCCGGCATGGTCGCGGAGAACAGCACGGTCTGCCGCTCGGGCGGCGTCTCGGCCAGGATGGTGTCCAGGTCCTCGGCGAACCCCATGTCGAGCATCTCGTCGGCCTCGTCCAGCACGACGATCTCGAGCCGCTCCAGCTTCAACGTGCCCCGGCTGAGGTGGTCGACCGCCCGGCCCGGCGTGGCCACCACGACGTCCACGCCCTGCTCCAGCACCCGCAGCTGCCGCCCGATCGGCTGGCCGCCGTAGATGGGCAGCACCCGCGCGCCCAGCTCGCGGCCGTAGCGGTGCACCGCCTCGGAGACCTGCACCGCCAGCTCCCGCGTGGGCACCAGCACCAGCGCGAACGGCTCCCGGGCGGTCCGCTCGCCGCCCGCCATGCGCTCCAGCACGGGCAGCGCGAACGCCGCCGTCTTGCCCGTGCCGGTGGCGGCCTGCCCGAGCAGGTCGCGGCCCGCGGTCAGGGGCGGGATCGCCTCGCGCTGGATGGGGGTCGGCTCCTCGTAGCCGAGGCCGGACAGCGCCCGGAGCAGTTCGGGGCGCAGCCCGAGGTCGGCGAAGCTGGTCCGGTCGTCGGGCTCGTCGTTCATACCCCCAAGTCTTGCCGATCGCCCCCGAACCGCTCGGTGAGGGGGGTCGCGCGACCCGGTCGATCCGGCATCCCGCAGTCGTCGTCGCCCGGTCGCGGCATCCGTGCCGCCCGGCGTGGCCGTCTTCGCGGTCACCGGCGCGGTGCGGCGTTCGCGGGCTCCGGAACGCGGTCCCGCCGTCAAGGGTCGAACGCGCCACGCGGACGGCTCGACAGTTGACCGGTATTACCGCGAATCGGTGGTTAACGGCCGGTTACAACGCCGGGGGCGAAGTGCCGGCAAAGCGCGAATCTTCCCTGCGGTCGGGTATTCGGAACGGTGTGACGGTTCGGTCGGTGGCGCGCCCGTCCGACCGGTCGCGGAGCCGGGATCGCGATTTGCCGAAGGCCCCGCCGCGACCGCCCGCTATACCTCGCCTATACTTCCCGATCGCCATCCCCGCCGAGGCGGACTCCCCGGTAGCGTGCCGCGACATCGATACCGAGCGTGAGGGTCCGACGGGGGATGTGGTGCGCGTGGCGGTGGACGACCTGGACGGGCACACCGGGCGCGACGTGCGGCCGGTGTCGTTCGGCCTCGACGGCGTGTGGTTCGAGATCCACCTCGGCGCGGCCAACGCGGCCAGGTTGCGGGCCGTGCTCGACCGGTTCGTGCGCGCCGCGCGCCGCGGTCCCGGCGCCCCGCCGTCCCCGGTACGCAGCACCGATGCGCACCCGCCCGAGGCGGTGCGGCGGTGGGCCCGCGCGCACGGCTACCGCGTCTGCGACCGCGGCCGGATCTCCGCGATCGTGCTGGCCGCCTACGACCGGGCGCACGCCGACCGGGGCGGCGCGGGCTGAGCGCCCGGACGCCGGATCACCCGATGCGCCTAGATCGATGTCACGGAACGTGGCCGTGACCGCCGTCGGGCCCAAGTTCGCGCCGCCGGGCCACCGCAGCCGGAGTCCGGCGCTGCACCGTTCGGCCGCATACCGCGGCCGCACTCCCCGAGCGGCCTAAATGATATTTCCCCCCATCGGGGCGGCCTGGGCAACATGGCACCGCTTTAGTTGCGCGATTTTCGGGTCACTCACCGGCCACCGCGCGCGCCGCGTCGTCTAGAGACTGGGGGTCGTGACCATGCAGGTGCGGATTCTCGGTGCTGTCGCCCTCGCCCGCGGGGATCGTCGGATGGGGGTCGCCGCGCGCCAGGTCCGCACCCTCCTGGCGCTGCTGGCGCTTTCCCCGGGCACCCCCGTTCCGTTCGACCGGTTGGTGGAGGAATTGTGGGCCGGTAAACAGGTGGGAAACGCCCGCAACGCGCTCCAGGCGAATGTCGTGCGGCTGCGCAAACTCCTGGAGCGGTTCGGCGACGTGCCCGGCGACCTGCTCGTCCGCACGATGAGCAGCGGTTACGTGCTCGACCTGCCGGCCGCCGCGGTGGACGCGCACCTGTTCCGCGACCTCGCCGACCGCGGCTCCGCGCTCGTGCCGCACCGCCCCGACGAGGCGATCGGCCTGCTGGAACGCGCGCTGCGGCTGTGGCACGGCCCGGCGCTGTTCGACGTGGGCGACGGGCTGCGGTTCCGCGTCGAGGCCGCCCGGCTCGACGAGCGCAGGCTCAGCGCCCGGGAGGACCTCATCGCCGCCAAGCTCGCCAACGGCGAGGACCGCGGCGTGGTGTCGGAGCTGAAGCAGCTCGCGGCCGAGCACCCGGAGCGGGAGCGGTTCAGCGAGCAGCTGATGGTGGCGCTGTACCGCAACGGCAGGCAGACGGAGGCGCTGGACGTCTTCCACCATACCCGCAGGCGCCTGGCGAGCGAGCTGGGGCTGGAGCCCGGCCGCGCGATGCGACGGCTCTACCAGGCGATCCTCGTCCACGACCAGGTTCTGCTGTAGGAGGCGAAGTGCTGGAGTTCCGGGTCCTGGGGCCCGTCGAGGTGCGCTACGACGGGCAGGAGGTGCCGCTGGACGGCTCGAAGCCGCGCACCGTGCTCACGGCGTTGCTGCTCGCCGACGGCGCCGTCTCCGACGCGCAGATGAGCGACTCCCTGTGGGGCGACCACCCGCCGGCCACGTTCAACGCGCAGATCTACACCTACGTCTCGCGGCTGCGCAAGACGCTGCGCGGCGAGGTCGGCATCGCCCGCCGTTCCCGGGGCTACGAGCTGCGCCTCGCGGAGTGCTCGTTCGACCTCCGGGAGTTCGAGGAGCAGGCCGCCCTGGGGCAGGGGGCGCTCGCCGCGGGACGCTACGAGGAGGCGGCGCGGCTGCTGCGCGGGGCGTTGCGGCTGTGGCGCGGTCCGGCGTTGACGGGGGTGTCCGAGCACCTGGCCGACGCGGAGGCGCCGCGGCTGGAGGAGGCGCGCGTCGCCGTGCTGGAGAGCCGCATCGAGGCCGACCTGGCGCTGGGCCGGCACGCGCAGCTGTTGCCCGAGCTGACCAAGCTCGTGCACCGCTACCCGCTCCGGGAACGGTTCCGAGCCCAGCTCATGACCACGTTCTACCGCTGCGACCGGCAGGCCGACGCGCTCGTGCTGTACGAGGAGGGCCGCCGCAGGCTGGCCACCGAGCTGGGCATCGACCCCGGCTCGCTGCTGCGCGAGGTGCACCTGGCGATCCTGAGCGCCGATCCCGTGCTGGCGTCGCCGCGCCGGGTCGCGGTGTAGCGCCCGGTGTGTCCTCTGTGGACGGTGGTGGTCGTGCGGGCGGCGTTGGCGCCCCGTCCCGGCCGTCGTCGCGGCGCGGGTCGATGTCCGGTTTGCCCGGTGCGGTCGTCCTGAGCGTTGAATTCGGGGTACCTGGACGTAGGACACACGCGTTCTGGGCGTAGGACTCGCGGTGAAGCGGTTAAGCTGGCTCGGTGACGCCGTTGCGCTGGGGTGTGCTGGGGGCCACGGCCCACATCGCGAGCCGGGTGTTGCCCGCGATCCACGCGACGCCGGGCAACGCGGTGGTCGCCGTGGCGAGCCGGGCGGGGAGGCGCGCGGCGGCGGAGCGGGTGGCGCGGCCGTTCGGCGCGCGGGTGCGCGACGGCTACGACGCGCTGCTGGCCGACCCGGACGTCGATGCGGTCTACCTGGCCCTGCCCAACACCCTGCACGTGCCGTGGACGCTGCGCGCGCTCGACGCGGGCAAGCACGTGTTGGTGGAGAAGCCGATGGCGTTGTCCGAGGAGGACTGCGTCCGCATCGAGCGCGCCGCCGCCGACCTCGTGGTCATGGAGGCGTACATGTACCGCTTCCACCCCCAGCAGGCGCGGGCCGCCGAGCTGCTGGCCTCGGGCGAGATCGGCGAGCTGCGCGTGGTGCGGTCGGCGTTCGCGTACCCGACCCCGGCCGAGGGCGGCATCCGGTTCGACCCGGCCCTGGGCGGCGGCGCGACGTGGGACGTCGGCTGCTACGCGTTCGACGTGCCGCTGTGGGCGTTCGACACCGTCCCGCGCGCGGTGCGGGCGCGGTTCCACTCGCGCGAGGTGGACCTGGGCGCGGTGGCGACGCTCGACTTCGGCGACGGCCGCTGGGCCGTGCTGGACTACAGCCTGGAGTACGGGCCGCGCGCCGCCTACGAGTTCCAGGGCTCCCGCGGCTCGATCTCCGTGCGCAACGCGTGGACGCGACCCGACGAGGAAGGCCGCATCACGGTCGTCACGCTGGACGGCGTGCGCGACGAGGTCGTGCCCGCGTCCGACGCCTACGCCGACCAGACCGCCGCGTTCGCCGAAGCCGTGCGGGAGAAGGTCACGCCCCTGGTGTCGCTCGCCCACTCGGCGCGCACGGCGCGGGTCGGCGAAGCGCTGGTGCGGTCGGCCGCGACCGGGGCCGAGGTGGACCTGCGGCGGCGGCCGTGACCGTTCCGCGCGGTGGTGCGCGATGCCGAACGTGACTGAGGTAACGGTGCGACGGGTCGTCGCGGTCATTGCCGGGAAGCGCGCGGAATGCGACCGGCGCTTCCGTCCCCGCGTTGGATCGGAGATTGATTCACGTTCCCGCTGAATCGTGGTGTGCTCGCGTTTGCGGGCCGTGCGAGCGGGATCGGCTCCGGCCGCGTCGGCGCTGGTCCGCCGGCATCCGGCGTCGTCGGCGGGGGTGCGGCTGTCCGCAAGGGTGCGGAGCGCCGGGGTGAACGACGTCGGGTGCGGGCGCGCGGCGCGGGATCGTAGCCACCGTTTCCATAATTTTCGTGGGCTGCTCAACGGATAGTCGGCGGATGCGTGAACATCTCCTGCCGCGTTCTCCGGTGGGGTAGGTTGGAACGGCCGCCCGGCACGAACGAGGTGGGGCCGGGAAATCCCCGCAACCCCGCCGCAGTTAGTGGACCCCGAGTAACGACGCGAAGGGGTTGGATGCATGCACCTGGAGATACGTCATGCCAGGGTGGTCACCACCCTTGCCGAGGCCGGCAGCATCTCGAAGGCCGCGGCGAAGCTGTCCCTGCCCCAACCGAGCCTCACCGCCCAATTGAGACGGATCGAGAAGGCGGTCGGGGGAGACCTGTTCGTGCGGTCGGCTTTCGGGATCACCCCGACGCCGCTGGGCGAACGCCTGATCCCGATGCTGGCCGACCTCGCCACCCGGGCCGACGCGGTGGTCGCCGAGGCGTCGTCGCTGTCGTCCGGGATCCTGCGCATCGGCAACGCCGAGTGGACCCCGGTGACGCTGCGGCGTGCCTTGCAGTCGTCGCTGCCCTCGGTCGAGGTGCAGACGGTGACGCTGGACCCGTCGATCGGCGTGGACGCGGTCAGCCGCGGGGAGTTGACCGCGGCGCTCGTGCCGAGCCCGGAGGCGATGGACGGCGTGCGGGACCTGGATCCGTCGCTGGCCAAGGAGATCATCGTCCGCGAGCCGATCTGGCTGGCGCTGCCGCGGGACCACGCGCTCGCGCGCAGGACTACGGTGAGCCGAAGGCACATGATGTCCCTGAGCTGGGTGCACCACGTGCCGGGGCACTGGTTCCACGCGGTCGAGGAACACCTGTTCCGCAAGCTCGACCACCCCACGCCCGAAGTGATGCACTACGCGGGTGGGCACGCCGAGGCGATGAGCTGGGTGCGCGACGCGGGCGCGGCGGCGCTCGCCACGCCCACCGGGTCCACGTCGGACGTGAGCCTGGTGGCGATGACCGAGCCGTTGCGCAGCCGGCTGCTGCTGGTGTGGCGGCCGGGGTCGATCCACCCGAACACCCTGCGGCAGTTGATCGACGCGTTGCGCCGGTACTACTGCGACTACGCCCGCACGATCCCGCGTTACTGGAACTGGATGACCGAACGCCCCACCGACTTCCCGGAGCTGGCCGCGTTCCTGCCCCGGCCGAGCCGGTGGTGGCCCCGCGACTCCGCCGCGGACCAACAACAACCGGGCGTCGGCTCCCGCACCGCCGCCACCTGAGCGTCCACTGGGGATGACGGGCCACCTCGACCGCGGTCGAGGTGGCCTTTGTCTTTCCCCGCCGCCTCGCTTCGACGTGGCACGGGTCTGTTCCTGCGCGCGGGACATGTGCGTCCTGTGCGTGGAACACGCATGTTCTGAACTTGGGGCACGCACGTTCCTCTGCGTGGGACGCGGGCGTTCCGAACGTAGGACATGGCTGTTCCGAACGTAGGACACGCGGTGGTCAGCCGGGTGTCAGCGCGGTGTCAGCGGGCCTTGCGAGCCTCGACCCCGGCAGCGGACCGGGCGGGCGAGGAGGACGCGCGAGGCCCCGGCCGCGCCGCCGCCACGGCCCTGACCGAAGGAACCGCATCATGACCGAATCCACCACCGCCACCTCCCGCGAACGGATCGTGGACGCCATCACCACCGTCCTGTCCGAGGTGCTGGCCTACGAGCTGCCGGAGGTGACCGAGGGCTCCCGGCTGCTCGACGACCTCGGCCTCGACTCGACCGGCGTCTACGAGCTGCTGATGGAGCTGGAGGAGGCGCTGGAGGTGGAGTTCGACACCGACAACCTGGAGCGCGCCCACTTCGAGACGGTGCGGTCCCTGACCGACTTCGTCGCCGCGGAGATGGACCGCTGACCGCGCACGGGGCGTCGCCCCTCGGGGGAGCGCCCGGCGACTTGACGACGACCGCGGTGGGGGAGGTCCGGTGACGACGTCGGTGCGGTTGGGGGCGGAGGAGCTGGCGCGCTGCCACCGGGTGGCGCGGGAGGAAGGGCCGGCCCCCGCGTTGGCCCTGCTCGGGTCGCTCGTGCTGCCGGGTTCCCTGCCGGCCGGCCCCGGCGGGCACGCGCTCGTGCCGCAGGAGGTCGCCGCGTCGGCGGACCGGGTCTGGGTGGACGGGACGGTCGTGGCGCGGCCGTTGTCGGACGAGTCCACTGTGGATATGATCGACCTCCCCGGTGGCGCGGTCGTGCTCCTGCGGGGTTTGGGTACACGATCGGGTGAAGTCGGCCCGAAAATGTACGGAAACGCTGTTACCGATCCTCGGTTGAGAGCAGCGGACCCCGAGACCAGCCCCGGCACGTCCGACCAGCGAGCCGCCTGGGCCCTGGGACTGGTGTGGCTGCGGCTCGGGCTGTCGGAGGCGTTGCGCGAGACCTGCGTGCGACACCTGAACGGCAGGCGCGTCGGAGCCACCACGCTGTTGCAGCAGCAGGTGGTGAAGTCGACCGTCGCCGACGGGTTGATCGAGCACCTCGAGGTGCGCGCGGTGCTGACCGGCGTGGCGGCGGGCGGCCTGCCGGGCGTGGTCCTGGCCCACCTGCACGCCCGCATCACCGCCGCGGACCGGTGGCTGGTGAGCCTGCTGGGCGCGGGCGGGTACCTGGCCGGCGGGCCCGGCCAGGTGGCGCACGTGTCGGAGCTGCTGGCCGAGGCGTACGTCGCCGCCGACGCGGACGGCGACCGGAACGACGCCGAGCCCCGTGCGGACGACGGAACACGTGCCGATGACGGAACACGTGCCGACGACGGAACACGTGCCGACGACGGGACCGGTGCCGCCGAGAGGATCCGTGCCGCCGAGGGGGTCGGGCCTGGCGTTGGGGGCGAAGTTGATCACCACGACGGCAGCGTGGCCAAGCCCGGAAGGCCACGGCTCGGCGGCGGTGCGGGGTGGGGTGGTGGCGAGCGACGCGTTGGGCGCGAGGTGGAGGGTGGGTCGGGCCGTGGGTGGTCCGGGGGTGGGGAGGCGTGAGCGCGGTGGAGGGGAGGCTCGTTGCGTTGCGGGAGCAGGTGCGTGAGTGGGGGGTGGATTTTCGCCGGCTCGGGCTCGCGCTCGATCGTGACCCCGAGCTGATCCGCGCCCACCTCGACCTGCCCGCCGTCCGGTACCTCGCCACCATGGGCATCCCGCCGGAGTACGGGAATTTGCCCGATTCCGTTGCGGGCAGCCGGTGTTACGGCACTCGGGCACTCGAACGGGTGATCATCTTGGAGGAGTTGGCCTGTGCCGACGTCGGCATGCTGGTCGCCTCGCCCGGTCCGTTGCTGGTCGGGGTGCTCATCGACCTGCTCGCCGACCGAGAGCAGAAGGAGTGGTTCTACGGCCGGCTGCTCGCCGAACCGCTGTGGACGTTCTTCGCGCTCGCCGAACCGGACGGCGGCACCGGCACCGGCACCGAGGGCACCAGTGGGACCGCGGCGAACTCGGGCACCACGTTGACGCAGGTCGGCGACGATGTGCGGCTGTCCGGGGAGAAGCGGTACGTCGTCAACGCCTGCCGGGCACGGCTCGGGGTCGTCTTCGCGCGGGTGGGGTCCGGGGTGCTCGGTGTCAACGCCGTCCTCGTGGAGACGCCCACGCCCGGCTTCTCGGCGACCCCGCTGGAGAGCATCGGCCTGCGCGGCGCGCGGATCGGGGCCATCACGATGGACGACGTGCACGTGCCGGCCGCGCGGTTGGTCGGACGGCACCTCCCGCCGGCGCAGCGTGGCACGTGGGCGTCCGTGCAGACGTTCAACCTGCTCCGACCCGCTGTCGCGGCGATCGCGCTGGGCATCGCGCGGGCGGCGCACGAGTACGTCGTGGACCACCGCACGACGTTGCGGCGCGACGAGCGCGACCGGCTGGACGAGCTGGGTCGGCGCGTCACGGCGGCCCGAGCCCTGGTGCACCTGGCCGCCCGCGCGGTGGACGCCCGCACCTCCGACGGCCACCTGGCGTCGGCGGCGCAGGCCCGCGCGTGCCGGCTGGCCGTCGACGCCACCCGCGCGGCGTGCGGGTTCTTCGGCGTCGGGGCGCGCTTCGACCACCCGCTCCTCGACAAGCTGGTGCGCGACGCGCGCGGGTTGGAGGTGGTCGAGGGCGCGGCGAAGCTGAACCTGTTCCAGGGCCTGTTCACCGGGAGGCTGGACCGGGACGACCCGTTCCGGGTGGGCGTCGGCTCGCCGCGCTGAACTCCGCCGCGCCGGTCCTTGCTGCGCCGGACGCCGCTGCGCCGGACGCCGCCGCGCTGGCCGCCGCGTCGGCCCTCGCCGCGCTGGACCGCACGGCGCTGAAGCCGGCGAACCACCGGGTCACGTCGGCCGCCGACCGCAGTCGCACCCACGGCACCCCGGCCCGGGCCAGCCTGTCCGGGTACTCGGCGTGGTGCCTGCGCCGCGCCCGCACCGCCCACGCCGCCACCGAATCCCGGCCGACCAGGAAGTCGAGCCGTTCCCGGTTGCCGTTCCACAGCGGGGTCCGGCGCGCGATCCGGACCGCGCTGCGGCGCAGCAGCCGCGGCACGACCACCCACAGCGGCGGGTCCAGCCACACGATCAGGTCGGCCCGGTGCCACAGCACGTCCGCGGTCACGGCGGCCAGGTTGCCGTCGACCACCCACGCCGGACCCTCGGTGGCCGCCGCGACCCGCGCCCGGATCTCCTCCGCCGGCGGTGTCGTCCAGCCCGGCCCGTGCTGGAACGCGTCCAGCTCGACGTGCGGTCCGCCCACCACCCGCGCCACCGCGCGGGACAACGTCGACTTGCCCGCGCCGCTCGTCCCCGGCACGACGATCCGGCGCACCGACCACCCGTCCACGGCACCACTCGACCACACCGCCGCACCGCCGTCCAGCGTGATTCAGCGACCCGCGCCGGTGTGCAGGCGGGTGAGCGCGGCGGCCGCGGCGAAACCGAGGACCGGGTCCGGGCGGTCCGACAGCAGGCTCGCGTACAGCGGCCGGTAGTGCGCGACCTTGCGCGGCGTCCGGCCGTCGTCGCCGTGCTCGGCCAGCAGTTCGTCGCCGCGCCACGCGAACCCCGTCATCGCCGTGTGGTCGAGCCAGACCTCCACGTCGCCGCACGTCACCGTGCTCGACTTGCTGCTGGCCCCGGTGCGCCAACTGGTGTGCAGCCGGGCCGTGCCGACCGCGCCGCGCGACCGGAACGACACCACGGCCCAGCAGCTCGCGCCCTCGTCGCGCAGCGACCGCACCGCCGTGACGTCCACCAGCCGCGACAGCACGGTGAGCTGGTTGATGCCCGAGTCCGCCCACGCCGAGGCGTAGGTGGCGAACGCCTGCTCACCCTTGAGCGCGTACGGGTCGCGGAACGCCGACGTGATCGCGGTGACCGGTCCCCACTCCGGGTGCGCGGCCAGCAGCTCGGCGGCCCACACCACCTCCGGCGAGAACGCGAAGTGGTGCGCGGTGAACAGCCGGTCCGGCCCCAGCCCGCCCAGCACGTCCAGCGACGCCGGGTCGAGCACGAGCGGCTTCTCCACCAGCACCCTCGCGCCCGAGCCGGTCAGCGCCTCCGCCGCGAGGTCCGCGTGCGTGTCGGTCGGCGTCGCGATCACCACCAGGTCCGGCCGGTGCTCGGCGAGCGCGCCGGCGAGGTCCCGGTGGTGCGGGGGCGTCGTGCCGCGGAACGCGGTCGGCCCGGCGTGCGGGTCCGCGGTGAACACCAGGTCCACATCGGACCGTTCCGCCAGCACCTCCAGGTGGGTGCGGGCGATCGTGCCCACCCCCACCAGCCCCACCCGCGTCTTCTCCACCCCGCGAGTATCCACGATGGACGGCGGGCGGGAACTATGCGATTCCTATATCCCGGTCGTCAGCGCCGTGTCAGCGGCTCGTCAGCCGTGCTCGCGACCATGGGTGTGATCGCTGCCCGAACGGGTCGGCGCTGCTAGCACACCCGCTCCAGAAAGGGACGGTAACGTGGCACCTGCCTTCGCGGTGATTTCCGGCGCTCAGGTGGACCAGGTAGTGCGCGGCCGGGAGAAGCACGTCGTCGAACTCGTCGAGGCCGCCTACCGGTGGCACGGTGAAGGCGACACGGTCAACCCGCCGTCCTACTTCCTGCGGTTCCCCGACGACCCGTCGTCGCGGATCATCGCGCTGCCCGCGTCGATCGGCGGCGACGTCGGCGTGCACGGCGTGAAGT
This sequence comes from Actinosynnema sp. NPDC059335, assembly GCF_042752395.1. NCBI lineage: Bacteria > Bacillati > Actinomycetota > Actinomycetes > Pseudonocardiales > Pseudonocardiaceae > Actinosynnema > Actinosynnema sp. NPDC059335. Next base: position 12,134 of record NZ_JBHYXZ010000048.1, read on the forward strand.
GGATCTCCAGCTTCCCCGCGAACGTCGCCGCGGGCCTGCCGCGCGCGTCCGCCGTGCTGATCCTCAACGACCGCGAGACCGGCTACCCGATCGCGTGCCTGGAAAGCTCCATCGTCAGCGCGGTGCGCACCGCCGCGTCGGCGGCCCTGGCCGCCGACTGGCTCAGCCGCCACCGGGACCGGCCGACCCGGGTCGGGTTCGTCGGCACGGGCCTCATCGCCCGCTACATCCACACCTACCTGGCCGGCACCGGGTGGAGCTTCGACGAGGTCGGCGTGCACGACCTGAGCGCCGAGTCCGCGCACGGGTTCCGCGGGTACGCCGAGAGCACCGGCGACACCGTGACGGTCCACGACAGCGCCGAGTCCCTGATCCGGTCGAGCGACCTGGTGGTGTTCGCCACCGTGGCGGGCACGCCGCACGTCTCCGACCCCGGGTGGTTCGACCACAACCCGCTCGTGCTGCACGTGTCGCTGCGCGACCTGTCACCCGAGGTGATCCTCGCCTCCACCAACGTGGTGGACGACGTGGAGCACTGCCTGAAGGCCAACACCTCGCCGCACCTGGCCGAGCAGCTCACCGGCGGCCGGGACTTCCTGTCCGGCACGCTGCACGACGTCATGACCGGCGCGGTGACGCCACCGGCGGACCGGCCGCTGGTGTTCTCCCCGTTCGGGCTCGGCGTGCTGGACCTGGCGGTCGGCAAGCACGTCTACGACGAGGTGTCGCGGGCGGGCGAGCTGGCCGTGGTCCCGGACTTCTTCTTCGACCTCGACCGCCACGGCAAGCGGTGAACCGTCTGACCGTGCACCTCGCCTAGGAGTCGGCGCATGCCAGTCATATCGACGCCCCAGGAGTTCAACGTGGACGACCTCTACGTGGACCTCCGGCGGATCTCGGGCCACCCGCTGTACCTCAAGTGCGAAGGGTTCAACTTCGCCGGGTCCATCAAGCTCAAGGCGGCGAACGAGATGGTGTCGGCCGCCGTGCGCGACGGGACGCTGCGCGAGGGCTCCACCCTGGTGGAGAGCTCGTCTGGCAACCTCGGCGTGGCGCTGGCCCTGGTGGCGGCCAGCCGCGGCTACCGGTTCGTGTGCGTCACCGACCCGCGCTGCAACCTCGCCACCCGGCAGCTGATGGAGGCGCTGGGCGCGCGGGTGCACGTGATCACCGAGCCCGACCCGGAGACCGGGTACCTCGGCGCGCGCATCCGCCACGTCCGGCGGCTGTGCGAGAACGACGACCACGTGTGGCTCAACCAGTACGCCAACCCGGCGAACTGGGTGGCGCACCACCGCAGCACCGGCCCGGAGATCCTCAGGAGCTTCCCCGACGTGGACGTGGTGTTCATCGGCGCGGGCAGCACGGGCACGCTGATGGGCTGCGCGCGGTTCTTCCGGGAGCACAAGCCGTCGGTGCGGGTCGTGGCGGTCGACGCGGTCGGCTCCGTCACCTTCGGCACGCCCGCGCAGCCGCGGATGGTGCCGGGCCTGGGCACCAGCGTCCGGCCGCCGCTGCTGGACGAGTCGTTCGTGGACGAGGTGCTGCACGTGGCCGAGCGCGACACCGTGCGCGCGTGCCGGGAGCTGCTGCGGCACGGGTTCCTGTTCGGCGGCTCGACCGGCACGGTGCTGTCCGGCGCGACGGACTGGCTGACGCGCAACCGGCCCGGCGGGGACGTGACCGCGGTCGCGATCGCGCCGGACCTCGGCGACCGCTACCTGGACACCGTCTACCACGACCAGTGGGTGGCGGACATCTACGGCGCGGACCTGCTCGGCGACCCGCTCGACCCGTTGGGCCCGCTCGACGCGGTCGATCCGGCGACGTTCGCGCGGAGGGCGCCGTGACCGCGGGCCGGGGGTAGCCGGGACCGGCCGGACGACCCGACGCAGTCGGTCCGGCCAGGTGCCGGAGTCGCCGGCGCGCCGCCGCCGCGCCGGACCCCGGCCGGCCCGGGGCGTGACCATGGGGCCACCGCGGTAGGTCCCGATCCGCCCGAGGCGCACGGAGAGCCGAATGACGAATCCCCTGGACGACAAGGAAAGCGTGGCCGGCGCGGGCCGGCCCGTCGCGGCGCGCGGGGGTCGCGCGAACCCCTCGCGCGTCCCCGGCTCCGCGGCCCGTCCCCACGCCTTCCGGCCTTCGGGGGTGGGACGGTGATCGACGTGGTGGTGCGCGTCGGGCACGTGGCCGTCGTCCTGGCGGTCGTGCTCGTCGCGGCGTGCCTGGGGAGGGTCGCGGCCCGCGCGGCGCGGCAGCCCGAGGTCGTCGGCGAGATCCTGGCGGGCGTCCTGGTGGTGCCCGCGGTGCTCGCGGTCGGCGGCGCGCCGACCCTGGCGGCCGTGCTGCCGGCCGACGTGGTCGGTCCGCTGAAGGTGGTCGGGCAGGTCGGCCTGGTGCTGTTCCTGGTCGGGGTGGCGCACGAGCTGCGGCACGGCGGCACGGTCACCGGGGCCCGCGCGGCCGGGTGGGTGACCGCGGGGTCGTTCGTGCCCGCCCTGGTCACCGGTCTGGTCATGGCCGCGTGGGTCGTGTGGGCCGCCGACGCCGGCGTGCGCGGCGACGCGCCGACACCCGCGCTCGTGCTGATGGTCGCGGTCGCGTTGAGCGTCACCGCGGTCCCCGTGCTGGCCCGGCTGCTGGAGGACCGGGGCATGGTGGACACCCCCGCCGGCAAGCTGGCCATGACCGCGGCCGTGGTCGCCGACGCGGCGGCGTGGGTGCTGCTGGTGCTGGCCATCGGCGTCTCCGGCGGCGTCGTGGTGTCGTTGGCCCTCGTGGCGGTCGGCGTCGGGCTGACCGCGGCCGGCCGCGTCCTGCTGCGCGGCCGGATCCCGACGCTCGCCGCGCAGCGCCACCCGCGCGTCACGGGGGTGGCCGTCTCGGCGGTGGCGCTGCTGGTGGCGTTCCAGTTCGAGCACTGGGGCCTGACCGCCGTGTTCGGCGCGTTCGCGGTCGGCCTCGCGCTGCCCGGCGGCGCGTGGCGGGAGGCCGTGCGCCCGGCGATGGCGCTGGGCAGGCTGCTGGTGCCGGTGTTCTTCGTGGTGGCGGGCATGGGCGTGGCCCACGCGCCGCACGGCTCGGTGCCGTGGGCGGCCATCCTGCTCGCCACCGGGCTCGCCGTCGTCGGCAAGGTCGGCGGCGGCTACCTCGGCGGGCGGCTGGCCGGGGTCGACCGCCGCACCGCGGTGACGGTCGGGGTGCTGGTGAACACCCGCGGCCTGACCGAGATCGTGGTGCTCCAGGCCGGCTACAGCGCCGGCCTGCTCCCCGTGGAGCTGTTCCTGGCCCTCGTGGTGATGGCGTTGGCGACCACGGCCATGACCGGCCCGCTGCTCTCCCTCGTCGAACGCACCGCCGCCCCCGCGCCGGTGCCCGTCCCCGGACTGCCCAGGAGCACCCCATGACCTCGTCACCGCCGACGCGGCCCGCACCCGCCACCAGCGGATCCACGGCGAAATCCCTGCCCGGGACCGCGAGGACGGCGACGGCCGCGGCCGCTCCGGGCAACGCGCGCCGGGCAGTCGCCGGATCCGCCTTACCGGCAGTCGGCGACCCCGCGATCGCCCCGGCGGCCCCTGCCGCCGCGGCGGTCCGCCACTAGCCTCGACCACGTGGCCCGGTTCTCGCCCGTCATCGCCAGGCACGTGCCGGAGGGCTTCGACCTGTGGCCGGTGTCCGGCGGTGGCGACACCTGGCTGCGCCTCGACGGCACGGCGGGCCCGGACGACGTCGGCACGGCCCTCTGCACGCTGTACCTGCACAGCGGTGGCGGGGAGGCGCGCACGGCGGCCGACGCGGTCCACGAGCTGATCGGCTTCGACACCCTGTTCGGGTCCGGCGGCCTGCTGCTGGAGGGCGGCGACGGCGTGCGCGTCGAACCCCGCGGCGGCGAGCTGTTCGAGTGGCGGGACTGGGTGAACGCGCTGCACCGCGCGCCGGTCGACCTCGGCCGGCCGCCCGCGCCGTGGGTGGAGTACGTCGGCGACGTCATCCGCGTGTGGGCGGACCGGGGGCGCGACGTGCCGCACGTGGACCTGTCGCGCGGCGCGCTGCCGGCGATGCTCAGGGCCGCGCAGCGCGACCTGGCCGACTTCCTCGGCCCGCTGCGGCGCTGGGCCGGCGTCCACTCGCCGCGCCAGGTGGAACTCCTGGTCGCGTGCGTGGACGCCGGCCTGCAGATCACCGAGCCGCTGCCGCTGTAGCCGTGGCCACCGCACGCGGCCCCGGCCCGCCGGGCCGGCCGGTGGTCACCGCACGCGGCCGGCTTGTCAGTCGGCCACTACCGCGCGCGGCCCGGCTGGTCCGGTCGCCGGTCGCCACCGCACGCAGTCGCGGTCCGTCGGGTCGGCCGGTCACCACCGCACGCGGCCCGGCTCGTCGGGTCGGTCGCTACCGCACGCAGTCGCGGTCGGTCGGGGCGGTCGTGGCGGTCTCCGAGGCGGGCGCGGTGACGGTGAACCCGCCGCTGGGCTCGCCGGTCGCGCCGTCGGCGAAGAACTCCGCCGCGAACGCCCGCACCGCCGCCGGGTCGACCAGCCTGGCCGCGCCGCCGTCGACCTCCGGGCCGAGCGGGATGATCGCGGTCCGCACGGTCGAGGTGAGCCGCCCGACGAACTCCGGCAGCCGCAGGTCCGGGTCGGTGCGCACGGTGGACGCCGCCGCCGCGGCGAGGCGGGCCACCAGCGCCGGGTCGCCCGCGCCGATCACCTTCGCCGCCAGGGCTTCCAGGAACACCTGCTGCCGCACGACCCGGTCCAGGTCGCCGTTGGGCAGCCCGGCGCGCTGCCGCAGGAACGCCGCCGCCTGCTCTCCCGCCACCGTGACCGGCCCGGACGGCAGGTCCACACCGGACAGCGGGTCGCGGGCGGGCTGCCGCAGGCACAGGTCCACGCCGCCGACCGCGTCGGACAGGGCGGCGAACCCGGCCGCGTCCACCTCGGCGTAGTGGTCCACCCGCACCCCGGTCAGCGACCCGACCTCGCGCGCCAGCGCCTCCGCGCCCGCCCGCTCGCCCCCGGTCCGCGCGTCGGCGTAGACCGAGGTCAGCCGGCCCCGGCCGCCACCGGGCAGGTCGACCACCGAGTCCCGGGGCAGCCAGACCCCGGCGACCGGGGTGTCC
>NZ_JBHYXZ010000048.1:17268-27717 GCF_042752395.1 Actinosynnema sp. NPDC059335
GCGCACCCCCGCGGCCCCACACCCCCGCCGCCCCCCCGCCACCCCCCCCCGCGCGCGGGGGTGGTCGGGGGCGACCCGCACCAGCACGATCGAGTCGGCGCCGCCCGCGCCGTCGGCGCCGATCAGCAGCACGGTCCGCGCGACCGGCGTCGTGGGCGCGACCTGGTCGGCGGGCGGAGCCGAGGCGGTCCGGTCCACGGTGAGCGGCACGACGACCGCGACGGCCGCGGCGGCGACGGTCAGGCCGGCCGCGGCGAACAACGCGAACGGCCGCCGCCGCGCCCGCCCGCGCCGCAGGTTCGCGAGCACCACGCGGTGGTCGACGGCCTGGGCGGCCTCGGCCGCGATGGCCTCCCGGATCAGCGCTTCCTGCTCGGTCACCGCAGCACCTCCGACGGCGTGTTCTTCTCGTGCACCCGCAACGTCCGCAGCGCGCGGGAGATGTGGCTGCGCACCGTGCCCTCCGCGCAGCCGAGGACGGCGGCGATCTCGGCGTCCGTGCTGTCCTCGTAGTAGCGCAGCACGAGCGCCGCCCGCTGCTTGCGCGGCAGCACCGCGATCCGGGCGCGCATCGCGTCCCGTTCCGCGTGCCGGTCCGCCGGGTCGGCGACGACCGGCCCCACCTCGTCCAGCGCCGCGTGCGTCGAGGACACGTCCCGCGCCGCGCGGCGGCGACGCCACGACAGGTACTCGTTGGTCACCATCCGCTTGACGTAGAGGTACGGCGCGTCCACCGCGCCGATCCGCCCCCACCGCTGCCGGGCGCGCAGCAGCACGTCCTGCACGATGTCCTGGGCGAGGTGCCTGTCACACGTCAACGCCGTGGCGTAGCGCAATAGTCGATCAAGACGTTCGGTGACGAACTGGTCGTAGTCGTCGTCCGGCACGTCGCCCCCTTCTGCCGCAGTCGGTCTGTCCGTTGCGGACGGGAAACCCCCCGGAGGACGTGCCACGTTGAGTCCGGTGCGTGTGATCTGCGGCACAGCGCCCCGGTTCTTGATCGTGCCGACCAGGCCACATCGCATGGCTGGACGGCGACCCGACGAGGTAGCTTCGGCACCGTCCGCGCACCAGCCCTGGGGAGCACATGCGATTCCTGTTCCGCCCACCCGCCACCGAGGCCGGCGGGCTGCTCGCCCTGCCGTGGGCGCAGCCCCTGGAGGAGTGGGACGACAAGCTGCTGCTGAACGTCCCGCAGCGGGGCATCTCGCGGCACGTCGTGCGGTTCGTGGCCAGCGAGGGCCGCGTGTACGCGCTCAAGGAGATCGCCGAGTCGCTGGCCCGGCACGAGTACGCCGTGCTCGGGGAGCTGGAGCGCGAGGGCATGCCGTCGGTGTCGGTGCTCGGCCTGTGCGTCGACCGGCCCGACGACCAGCAGGCCATCCTGGTCACCCGCTACCTCGACCACTCCATGTCCTACCGCTACCTGTTCTCCAGCCCGCGCGGCGAGCACTCGGCCGAGCGCCTGGTGGACACGCTGGTCTCGCTGCTCGTGCGGCTGCACCTGTCGGGCACGTTCTGGGGCGACTGCTCGCTGTCGAACACCCTGTTCCGGCTGGACGCGGGCAACCTGGCCGCCTACCTGGTCGACGCCGAGACCGTGGAGCGCCACCCGCAGCTGTCCGACGGCCAGCGCACCTACGACGTGGACCTGGCGCGCGAGCGCATCGGCGGCGAGCTGATGGACCTGGAGGCGGGTGGCCTGCTGCCGCCCGACATCGACCCGGTCGAGGTGGCCGACAGCGTGCCCCGGCGGTACGCCGCGCTGTGGGAGGAGGTGACCCGGGAGGAGTTCTTCCGGCTCGACGAGCAGCGCTACCGGGTCGCCGAACGCCTGCGCAGGCTCAACGACCTGGGCTTCGACGTCGGCGAGGTCGAGCTGGTCACCTCCGACAGCGGCGCGCGGCTGCGGGTGGACGTCCGGGTCGCCGAGATCGGCCAGAGCCGCCGGGAGCTGTTCAAGCTCACCGGCCTGGAGGTGCAGGAGGGGCAGGCGCGGCGGCTGCTCAACGACCTGCGCTCGTTCCGCGCGTACCTGGAGCAGCGCGACGGCGCGCCGGTGCCGGAGACCACCGCCGGGCACCTGTGGCGCAACGAGGTCTACGACCCGGTCGTCGCCGCCGTGCCGCCCGACCTGCTGGGCGTGCTCGCGCCGGCCGAGCTGTTCCACGAGGTGCTGGTGCACCGCTGGTTCCTGTCCGAGCACGCGGGGCGCGACGTCGGCACCACGGCCGCGCTGCGTTCGTACCTGGCCACCGTGCTGCCGGACCGGGAGGCGTCCGACCGGGAGGCCGCGGACCGGGAGGCGGCGGACCGGGAGGACGAGCTGGACGCGTTCTGACGTCCGGGTGGGCCTAGATTGACCGGCATGGTCTTCGGGATCGCGGCGATCGTGCCCGCGCTGTTCTTCGTGATCGGCATGATCCGGGACCGGCGGCGGCTGGGCAACGCGGTGTGGCTCGGCGTCACGCTGGTGCTCCTGCTGCTGTGGCTGGTGTTCCGGGCCTCCGCGCTCGGCGGGTGGGCCGCGGCCCTGGTCGGCTACGCGATCGCGGCCGTGCTGCTCGGCCTGGGGTTCGTCCTGCCGGTCGCGCTGATCGCCAACGGCGTGCTGATGCTGCGCCGGGAGGGTTTCAGCCCCGCCAACGTGCTGTCGCTGCTCGCCGGGCTCGCGATCGTCGGCGTGGTGGCCGCGTTCTGGCTCGCCACCGCCCGCACCGGTCCCGTGGTGGACGCCGTGATCGGGTCGCTGCTGGTCGTCGCGGCCTACGTCGCGTTCCTGTTCGTCAGCCTGCTGCTGTACTCGATCGTCTACGGCAGCGTCGGCCGCCGGACGGGTTTCGACGCCGTGGTCGTGCTGGGCGCGGGCCTGATCGGCGACCGCGTGCCGCCCCTGCTCGCGTCCCGGCTGGACCGCGGCGTGCACCTGTACCGCCGCGAGGTGGCCGCCGGCCGCACGCCGCTGGTCGTCGTCTCCGGCGGGCAGGGGCCGGGGGAGGTCGTGTCGGAGGCGGCGGCGATGCGGGAGTACCTGCTGCGCCGGGGCGTGCCGGACGAGCTGATCGTCGTGGAGGACCGGTCCACGACGACCGAGCAGAACCTGGCCTACAGCGCGGAACTGCTGCGCGCCCGCGAGTGGACCGGGCGGGCGGTCGCGGTGACCAACAACTTCCACGTGTTCCGCGCCGCCGTGCTGGCGCGGCGGCTCCGGCTGCGGATGCAGATCATCGGCGCGCCCACGGCGTGGTACTTCCTGCCCAGCGCGTTCCTGCGCGAGTTCGCCGCGCTGCTCACCCACAACCCGATCGCGCACACCGCGACGTGCGGCGCGCTGGTGGCGCTGCACTTGGTGCTGACGCTGTCCTGACCGGACGTCCCGTCACGCCCCGGGTGCGGCCGCCCCGCACCCCGGCCGGCGTCGCCGCGGACGCACCGCGGACCCAGCCGCCGGCGTCGCCGCGGACCCGGTCCGGACGCCGACGGACGTCAGAGGTGCTCGGCGAACCACGACGCGATCAGGTCCACGGTCGCTTCGAGGCCCGCCCGGTCGATGCCGTGCCCGACGCCGGGGTGCAGCACCAGCCGCGCCGGTTTGCCCAGCTCGCGCAGCCTGCGGTACATCCGCTCGGATTCCTCGGGGCGCACGTTCGCGTCGTTCTCCCCGTGCATGATCAGCACCGGCGCCCGCAGCCGGTGCGCGTTCCCCAACGGGCTGCGCGCGGTGAGCCGCGCCACGTCGTCCGGGTCGTCCGGGTCGCCGATCCAGTCGACCGCCCGCTTGCGCCACGTCGGCGGGAAGCCGCGGATGTCGTTGAGCAGGTCCGACGGCCCGCACTCGCTCACCCCGGCCCGCCACAGGTGCGGCAGCAGGGTCAGGCACGCCAGCGTGGCGAAACCGCCGTAGGACGCGCCGTGCACGCCCAGCCGCGCCGTGTCCACCCACGGCACGTCGTCCAGCACCCGGACCAGGGCCTCCACGTCGGCCAGGTCGCCACCGCCCCAGTCGCGGTAGATGGCCCGCTGGTACCGCATCCCGTAACCGGACGACCCGCGGACGTTGGGCGCGAGCACCCCGATCCCGCGCGCCAGCAGGGACTGCACGAGCGGGTCGAACACCGGCAGCGCCTGCACCTCCGGTCCACCGTGGATGGTCACCACCACCGGCGCGGGCTCGTCCGCGCTCGCCGACGGCGGCCGGTAGAGCAGGCCCGGCACGGTGAACCCGTCGCCGTTGACCGCGCGCACCGGGGTCGGCGGCACGATCGCGCCGGGCAGCCGCGCGCCGGCGTCGGTGAGCCGGCGCGCCTCGTCGCGGTCCAAGTCCACCAGGTACAGGTCGGTGGCCGCGTCCGGCCGGCCGAGCTGCACCAGCAGTTCGCCGGACGCGGTGAACCGCGGCGCGAACCCGCCCAGGCCGAACTCCGTCACCGCGACACCGCGCGGCAGCGCCGTCACGTCGACGGGCGGACCGCCCTTCTCCGCCCACCGCAGCCGGGTGTACCCGTCCTCGTTGACGCCCCACGCCAGCCGCGTGCCGCCCGGGGACAGCGCCGCGCCCTCCACATCGGACTCCGGCGCGTCGAGCCACGTCAGCCCGCCGTCCAGGGACAGCGCGGCCAGCCCGAGGAAGTCGCGGCCCTGCGTGGTGCACAGGTAGACGCCGGACGAGTCCGGCAGCCACGCCACCGGGTGGTACTTCGCCGGACCGTCGTGCGGGGTGAGCAGGCGGACCGAGTCGTCGGCCAGGTCGCACACGAACAGGTCCTGCTCGGTCTGCTGGTGCAGCCGCAGCACGAGCAGCAGCCGCGAGTCGGGGGAGAAGCCCATCGGCAGGTACCGGTCGTCGCCGCGCAGCACGATCCGCTCCCCGCCCGTGCGCAGGTCGCGCACCAGCACGTCGAACACCTCGGGGTCACGGGCGTTGGAGGCGTAGGCGAGCAGCGTGCCGTCGGCGTTGTAGGGCTGCCCGAGCCGGGAGTGCGGGGTGCCGATCTCGCACCGCACGCCCTCCTCGGCGACCAGCCACCACACCTCGCCGGTCACCGGGTCGACCTCGGCGAGCCGGTGGTCCTCGCGGCCGTCGAGGTCGGTCAGCACCAGCAGCCGCGCGCCGTCCGGTCGCCACACGCACCGGACCACCGAGCCGGGCACCTCCACGTGCCGCGCCGTCCCGCCCAGCGGCAGCACCCACGGCTGCGGCCGCCCGGACGCGTCGCCCAGGTACGCGACGGCCCCGCCGTCGGGCCTCGGTTCCGCGCCGAACAGCCAGTCGAAGTCGGTCCAGCCCATCGCCCCCACCTCCGCCACCCGACTGATTTCACAAACTGCAATCGGTAACAGTCAACCAAACCGCTGTCCGGCGTGGCAAGCGCGGGTGGGTTAGCCTCTGCGGCGTGCCGGCCGTGCCCGATCACCCCGCCCGCGACGCCACGGTGGAGGAGCTGAAGGCCCTCGCGCACCCGTTGCGGTGGCGGATCCTGCGGTTGTGCTGGGACCGCGCGCTGACCAACAAGGAGCTGTCGGACCGGCTGGGCGTCGCGCCGGCGACCGTGCTGCGGCACGTGCGGGCGTTGGTGAAGACCGGCTTCCTGACCGCCGAACCGGTGCGCAGCGGCACGCGGGGCGCGCTGGAACGGCCCTACCGCTCGACCGGCCGCACGTGGCGGCTCGGCCTGGTCGACGTCGAGGGCGAGGGCCTGGCGCACCGGGTGGACCTGGCGCTGATCGCCGCGCACCGCGCGGAGGTGCTGGAGGCGGGCCCGGACGCCGTCCGCGAGACCGCCCGCGGGGTGCTGCGCCTCGGCGCGGCGTCCCAGCAGGAGCTGAACGCCAGGATGCTGGCGCTGATCACCGAGTTCGTCGAGCGCGACGAGCCGGACGGCGAGCCGTTGAGCTACCTGTGGTCCCTGGCGGCCCGCCGCGAAGGGTGATCCGGCCGACCCGCAGCCCCGACGGCCCTGGGCCGACTTTTGCGTACCGGTCCGCCGGCGCGGCCCGTTCGATGCAGGGAGCGCACAACCACTCGGCGAGGAGTCCGGAATGCCCCTGATCGGTCGAAGGTCCCTGTCCGCGGTCGTCGTGGCCGCCGCCCTGGCCGTGCTCGCGCCGTCCCCGGCGTCCGCGGCCCCGTACGACCCCTACACCGACACGAACCCGCAGACCACGGGCTGCGCCGCCGACGCCGTGACCATCGCGTCGCGGGACATCAAGAGCCCGCAGGCGGTCCACGGGCTGATGGAGGTCCGCTACTCGCCCACGTGCGGCACGAACTGGGTGCGGGCGACGGTCTACGTCACGCAGCCCACCGGCACGGTCGTGAAGGGGATCCGCCGCCCCTCCAGCCAACCGGACGGGCACGGCGGCTGGCTCGGCTTCTACGAGCAGCGCGAGTCCGACCCGGCGGTCGGCGCCACGTTCGGCATGCAGGTCTACGCGCCCGGCAGCACGTGCGTCTTCGCCATGGCCGAGATCCGCGACAGCACCGGCCAGGTCGTCGCCTCCACCGGCACGTCGGTCCCGTACTACGACCCCTGGGTCCCGTTCTGCTGAGTTCCCGCCGGACCCGGTGCGGGGTTCCCCCCGCGCCGGGCTCACGCGGCATCCGCCAACCCCGGGCTCACGGGGCGTCGGCCAACCCCGGTTCCCCGCCGTCCTCCGCCCGCCTGCCGGACAGGGCGTCGAGCAGGCGCACGAGTTGGCCGCGGTCGTCCCCGTCGAGGCGGTCCGTGAACGGCGCGAGGGTCGTGCGGACCTGCTCCTCGACCCGTTCCGTGAGCGCCCTGCCCTCCGGGGTGAGGGCGACGTCGGTCGCGCGGCGGTCCAGCGGTGACTTCCGCCGGGTGACGAGACCCCGCCGCTCGGCCCGCTCGACCAGGCCGGACATCGTGGACTTGTCGAGCCCCAGGAACGCGGCGAGGTCCGTCATGCGGGGACGGCGGTCGCGCAGCAGGCCGAGCAGCCGCAGCTGGGTCAGCGACAGGTCGTGCTCGGCGCCGATGCGGGTGAGCACGGCCATCACCCGGAACGAGATCCGGACCAGGGCGTCTTCGAGGTCGTCGTCGGGCGCGGCCACGGCGTGATCCTACTTGACATGGTTTGTAGTACCAACCACACTGCGAATAGTTGGTATTACAAACCACTTCGCGAGGAGACCCCATGCACGCCGCCGTCGTCACCGGCCCCGACGCCCCGCCCCGCTACCGCGAGCACCCCGACCCCGTCGCCGACGGCGGGCACGGGCTGGTGGTGGAGGTGCTGGCGGCCGGGCTGCACCGCCTGGTCCGGGCGCGGGCCAACGGCACGCACTACAGCGGCGCCGGCACGTTCCCGCTGGTCCCCGGCGTGGACGGCGTCGTGCGCGACGGGGACGGCAACCTCCGGTACGCGGTGCTGGAGGACACGGCGCTGGGCACGTTCGCCGAGCGGACCGTGATCGACCCCCGCCGCAGCGTGGCGCTGCCCGCCGACGTCGACCCGGTGCTCATCGCCGCCGCGATGAACCCGGCGATGTCGTCCTGGGTCGCGCTGCGCCGCCGCATCGCGTTCCGGGAGGGGCAGAGCGTCCTCGTCCTGGGCGCGACCGGCAGCGCCGGGCGCATGGCGGTGCAGATCGCCAGGCGGTTCGGGGCCGCGCGGGTGATCGCCGCCGGCCGGGACGCCACCCGCCTCGCCCCGCTGGTCGACCTGGGCGCGGACGAGGCGGTGACGTTCGACCGCGCCGCCCGCGCCGCCGACGTCGACGTGGTCCTCGACTACGTGTGGGGCGAGGCGTCCGCCCGCGTGATGACCGCGGTGATCACCGCCCGGCGCGACCGCGGCGCACCGCTGGAGTGGGTCCAGATCGGGTCCGTCGCCGGCGAGACGAGCCCCGTGCCCGCCGCCGTGCTGCGCGCGTCCCGCCTCCGGCTCCTCGGCAGCGGCATCGGCTCGGTGCCGGCCCGCGACTTCCTCGTCGAGCTGCCGGAACTGGCCCTGGCGGTGCACCGCGGCGCGATCGACGTGCGGGCGCGGGCCGTGCCCCTCTCCCGGGTCGCCGAGACGTGGGACGCGGAGACGGACGACCGCGTCGTCTACGTTCCGTGACGTCCCGGGGGGCGAGCGGCCGCCGCCCCGGCGAGCCATCGCTAGGATCCGCCCGGTGATCGGACTTCGGGGGGTTCCGGCGCTGTGGCGCCGGCACGCGCTGTGGTACCCGGTGGCGGGGGTGTCGCTCTTCGTCGGGTCGCTCGTGCCCGCGCTGCACAACCACGGCACGCACTTCGGCGGCGTGCCCGCCCGCCCGTTCGACGCGCTCGCCATCGTCGCCATCGCGTTGCAGTGCGCCCCTCTGCTCGCGTGCCGCCGGTGGCCCGTCGCGTGCCTCGCCGTGGTGTCGCTGGGTTTCGCGCTCGACCAGCTCCGCGGCTACCACACGTTCGCGGGCACGGCGCTGGTGATCGCGGTGGTGACCGCGGCCTCGCGGCTGGAACGGCGGCGGGGCGCGGCCGCGCTGGTGTTCTCGCTGGCGTACGCGGGCCTCGCGTGCCTGTTCCCGTTGCGGGGCGCGGGGGAGCCGCTGGTCGAGGTGGTGACGTTCTACGGCGCGCTGGTGCTGTTGGCGACCCTCGGCTCGTGGCTGCGCGCCTCCAGGATCGCGGAGGCCGAACGCCGCCGCCGGGTCGCCGAGGACACCCGCGCCGCCGAACGCGCCCGCGTCGCCCGCGAGCTGCACGACGTCGTGACCCACCACGTGACCGCGATGGTCGTGCAGGCGGAGGCCGCCCGGTACCTGTCCGCGAGACCCGAGCGGCTGGACGAGTCGCTGACCGCCGTCGCCGACACCGGGCGGCAGGCGCTCAGCGACCTGCGGCACCTGCTCGACGTGCTGAACCCCGCGACCCCGTCCGCCGTCGGCCTGCGCCCGCTGGTGGAGCGGACCCGCCGCGCCGGCCAGCCGGTCGAGTTCACCGAGGACGGCACGGCCAACCCCGGCGGCAGCGCGGGTCCGGTCGTGTACCGGGTGGTGCAGGAGGCGCTGACCAACGCCCTCAAGCACGCCCGCGGCAGCCGCACCTCGGTGCACGTGAGCCACGGCGAGCGGGACGTCACCGTGCGGGTCAGCACGGACGGCGGCGCCGCCGCGCCGGCCGTCCCGCCCGGCGGCGGGCACGGCCTGGCCGGGCTCCGGGAGCGGATCGACGGCCTGGGCGGCGAGTTCAGCGCGGGCCACGACCCGGACGGCGCCTTCCACGTGCGCGCCCGCGTGCCGGAGGGCGTGCCGTGATCCGCGTGCTGGTCTGCGACGACCAGGTGCTGGTGCGCACCGGGCTCGTGACGATCATCGACGCCCAGCCCGACCTGGAGGTGGCCGGCGAGTGCGGTGACGGGCAGGCCGCGGTCGACCTCGCCCGGCGGCTGGAGCCCGACGTCGTCGTGATGGACGTCCGCATGCCGGTGCTCGACGGCATCGCGGCCACCCGCCTGCTCGCGGGCGCGGACGTGCGGCGGCCGGTCAAGGTGCTCGTGGTGACCACGTTCAACCTGGACGAGTACGTGTACGAGGCGTTGCGGGCCGGGGCGAGCGGGTTCCTGCTCAAGGACGCGCCGCCGGACCGGCTGCTGCACGGCATTCGCACGGTGGCGTCCGGCGCGGCGCTGCTCGACCCCGAGGTGACCCGGGAACTCGTCGGCCGGTTCGCCACGCGCATCCGGCCCGCCGCGCCGGACCCGCACGGCACCCCGCTGACGCCGCGCGAGCTGGAGGTGCTGCACCTCGTCGCGGACGGCCTGTCCAACCGCGAGATCGCCGCGGCGCTGGTGCTCAGCCCGGAGACGGTGAAGACGTTCGTGTCGCGCATCCTCGCGAAGCTCGGCCTCCGCGACCGCGTCCAGGCCGTCGTCTACGCCTACCGGCACGGCCTGGTCAGCTGACCGGCCCGGGTCGGGTCGCGCCCGGCGGACGCCGCCCGACCGGGCACCGCGCCGAAGACGCGCGCGGGGTCGTCGCGGACCTCCTCGCCCTCGCGCCGCCACGTGCCCGACCCGGGGCGGTAGGGGTTCTTGCGCGCCGGGGCCGCGACCTGCGCGACGTGCCGGCGCAGCGCCACCCGGAGCGGCCGGGCGAAGCCCCGGTACAGCGCCTCCCGCAGGTACGGGTGGCGGAACGCCAGCTCGTCGCCCGCCTCGACCAGCACCGAGGCGCGCACCGCCTCCTCCAGCACGCCCACCAGGTCCGGCGCGGAGCGCCCGGTGACCGCGCACAGCGCGTCCACCCGGAACGCCACCCCCAGCAGCGCGGCCGACCGCAGCACCTCCCGCGTGGCGGGCGACACCGAGTCCAGCGCGCGGTCCACCACGCCGGGCAACGACGGCGCCCGGTCGACGGCGGCCCGGTCCACCACGGCCACGCCGTCCACCACGCGCACGGCCCCGTCGCGCACCAGGGCGGTCTCGTATACACAACACCGATCC
>NZ_JBHYXZ010000048.1:27727-54870 GCF_042752395.1 Actinosynnema sp. NPDC059335
CGTCGCGCACCAGGGCGTGCGCGACCTCGTGCGCGTAGAGCGGGTGGCCCGCGGTGCGGCGGGCCACCTCGCGCAGCACCTCGCCGGGCCGCCCGCCGACCACCCGCCCGACCAGCTCCTCGGTGTCCCGGGCCGCCAGCGGTCCCAGGGCGAGCACGTGCCCGTGCCGCGCCTCGACGCCGCGCCGCAGGCCGGTCAGCTCCCGGCGGGCGGGATCGGGGCGGGACGCGGCGACCAGCAGCAGCGGCAACCGGCGCGTGGCGTCGAGCAGCCGGTACCACATCAGCAGGCCGGCGTCGTCCGCCCGGTGCAGGTCGTCGAGCACGAGCAGCAGCGGGCCGTCGGCGCAGATCCGGTCCACCAGGCCGAGCAACCGGTCGACTGCGGCCGGGAGCGGGTCCTGGCGGGTGCGGTCTTGGTGGGCCGGGTCGTGACGGGCCGGGGCGTGACGGGTCGGGTTCCGGTGGCCCGGGACGTGGCACGGCCGCCCGTCCGGGCGCAGGTCGAGGCAGTCGTGGACGGCCTGGAGCGGGAACCGCCTGCCGGACTCGTCGGCGACCGCCCAGCCGACCTGGCAGCCGCGGCGCGCCGCGTCCGCCAGCGCGGCGGTCAGCAGCGCGGACTTGCCGATGCCCGCCTCGCCCTCGACCCACACCGCCGCACCGCGCCCGGCCGCCACGTCCGCGACCAGGCCGCGCAGCAGCGCGATCTCGTCCCGCCGGCCGACGAACCCGTCCGCCCCGCCACCGCCGCCCGCCGCCCCCGCCTCGCAGACCCGCTCCGCTTCGCCGTCCGGCACGCCCACGCTCGCCGCTCCGGTCTCCCGGGCCGCCCCGGCCACGTCCACTGCTCCGACTTCGCCGGCGAGCCCGGCCATGCCTCCCGCTCCGGCGTCCCGGGCCGTTCCAGGGGTGCGCGCCGCCTCGGCCACGTGCGGCGGCACGGTGAGCAGGCGGCGGTGTTCCGGTGTGCCGGTGACGATCCGCTGGTGCAGGTCCCGCAGCACGCGCCCCGGCTCGACCCCCTGCCCGTCCACCAGCGCCCGGCGCGCCTCGCGGAACGCCTCCAACGCCTCGGCCTGCCGCCCGGAGCGGTCCAGCGCCACCATCAGCACCTCCCACAGCGACTCGCGCTGCGGGTGCTCGCCCACCAAGCCGCCCAGCTCGGCCACCACCTCCCGGTGCGCGCCCAGCTCCAGCGCCGCACGGGCCTTCAGCTCCACGGCGCTCAGCCGCAGCTCCTCCAACCTCCGCCGCTCGACCTCGGCGAACGGCCCCGGCACGCCGGAGTACGCCTCGCCGTGCCACAGGCCGAGCGCGTCCTCCAGCGCGGCGCGGGCGGCGCGGTGGTCGCCCGCGTCCAGGCGCAGCCGGGCGTCGGACCTGGCCCGCGCGAACACCTCCGCGTCCACCGCGCCGACCGCCAGGCGCAGCGAGTAGCCCGACGTCTGCGACACCAGCACGTCACGCGCCGGTCCGAGCGCCCGGCGCAGCCCGGACACGTAGGTGTGCAGGCTGCCGACCGCGCTGGCGGGCGGCGCGTCGCCCCACAGGCCGTCGACCAGCTCGTCCCGGGAGACCAGCCGGTTCGCCCGCGCCGTCAGCAGGCCCAGCACCGCCCGCTGCCGGGCGGGCCCCAACGGGCGCTCCTCCCCACCGAGCCAGGCCCGCACCGGGCCCAGCACGCTCACCCGCACCCCGTCTCCGGAACTGGTCGACATCCCGATCCCCCGATCCCGTGATCCGCTCGTCAGACGGGTGCACGGGACTCCTGCGGATCCGGTTCACCTCTCGCGCCGCGTTCACCCGGCCGGCGCAGGGCCGCACCCGATCGCCCGGTCGGGCGAGGCAGAACCGGGGGTAAGGACGGGCAGAACGGGCCGCCCGGTCTTCTCCTCGGCGCGCGGCGTGTGGTGGGGTCGGTGCACATCCCCGGTACGGGGCGAACCTGGGGGCCGGGTCGCGACGGTGACCGGTTCCCGCGCGGAGGGTGCGATGGACGTGCGGTCCGATGGCGAGACGGGTGGCCCGGGTCGCGCCTCCCCGCCCGAGCGGTTCGCCGGCGACCTGTTCCTCCAGCTCGCCCGCCGCGGGTGGCTGGTGCTGGAACCCGCGCAGGCGCAGCGCGTGATCGGCGAGCTGGAGCGGACGCTGGACGAGGTCCGGTCGCGGCTGCGCAAGCTGGAGCTGTCGCGCAGGCTGCGCGACGCGTCCGGGGACGACGTGGCTCCCGACGTGGACCGGCTCGTGGTCGACGCGGTGTTCGCCGGGCAGCTCAACTCCGACAGCTGGGAACGGGCGCTGGTCGAGCTGCCCAAGTACATCGAGGCCCTGCGGATCGCGGGGCGCAACGCCGGGCGGCCGCGGTGACCGTCCCGGGACCGCCCGAGCCCGCGCGGTCGGAGCCGGACGGTGGCCGGGTCGAGCTGTCCCGGCTGGACCTGTGCGCCGAACTCGCGGCCGCGGCCGCCGAACTGCGCCACCACCTGCTGCGGGGCGACCGCGACGTGGCGAACCTGCTCGGCGCGTGGATCGACACGCTGCTGGACGAGTGGAACCGCCGCCGCGACTGATCGCCGTGCCGCGCCACCGGACGACCCGGTGGTGGGCTCGCCCAGGACGTAGATAAACGCCTTCTCGGCCATGTGGATGGCGAGCTTGAGCCGTGCGCGGCGAACCCCTGTCCTCCCACGGCCGCCCTCGGGAAGGCTTGCCACCCCGCCGAAGACGGCTCGTCACTCACCCGGCAGCCCCGGCATGTGCGGCAGCCACTCGCGTCGCGCCGGCGGACCGCGCCTTCGCGCACTCGTCGGGGCCGGGCCGGGGAGCACCCCGACCCGACCCCGACGCGGACCCGGACCACCTCGGGCCCGTCCCCCTTCACCCCCGCGGCAGGTCCGCGAGCGTGCCGCTGACGTTGAGCAGTTGCAGGCAGTTCGGGGCCTGCCGCCCGCCGGCCGGGGTGCCCGGCCGGGCACACGTGACGGTCGCGCTCACCGCGCTGTTCTCCGGCACGTCGATCGGCGTCACCCAGTGGTAGTCCTGGTTGCGGAACGTCTCCAGCGCGATCGTGGTCACCGTGCGCTCGCCGAAGACGATGGTCAGCACGCCCTCGTCGCCCTGGTGGTTGGCCAGCACGAGGTCGGTGACGCGGAAGACCTTCCCGGCGGGCACGACGTAGCTGCCGGTGCCCTGGTCGCCGGTGTTCGTGCGGACCTCGATGGTGCCGGAGCTCTGCTGGCCGCCGCCCGTGGCGTTGCCCTGGCCCGGCTGCCCGGGCTGCCCCTGCTGCTGACCGCCCGGCGTCTGCTCGCCGCCCGGTTGCTGCCGCGGCTGGGTCTGTGAGGCGGCGGCCTGCTGCTCGCCGACCTCCACCAGCTCCTCGGCCCGGTCGTCGGCGGCCTCGCGCGCCGCGCTCTGCACGGCCGGCCGCACCAGCATCAGCCACGCCAGCACCAGGGCCAGCAGCAGCGCCAGCAACGCCAGCAGCCACTTGGGGAACACCGGGAGTTGGAGCAGCTCGCCCTCCAACTCCTCGGCGTGCGCGGTCTCGGCGGACGCGGCGGCGGCGTCGGCTGAGGTCGCGGTCACCCGCACCGGCCAGGACACCGGCGCGCCGAACCACAGCACCTTGCCGACGCGCACCCGCACCGGCAGCTCCACCCGCACCCCCGGCCCGGCGATCGCGGGCCGCTCGGGCACCGTGACGCGCAGCCGGTCGTCGGCCTCGGCCGCGACCAGCCCCACCGCGATCGGGGTGTTGCCGTCGTTGCGCACCTCGACGTGGAACCGCGCGCTGCGCCAGGCCCGGCGGCGTTCGGGCACCAACTCGGCGTGCTGCTGGAGGAACGGCTCGACGACGACCGTGGTCTCGGAGACCACCGCCGTGTCCGGCCGCTCCGCCGGCAGGACGCGCACGCCCAGCGGCACCTCGCCCGCCCGCACCTCCGGCGACCGCGGCGGCCGCAGCACCACGGTCACCTGCTCGGACGTGCCGGGGTACAGCGAGAGCCGCGCGGGCTCGACCGAGGTCCACGGTGCGCACTCGCCCACCACCTCGAACTCGTACGCCTCGACTATGTCGCTGTCGTTGCGCACCGTCAGCTTCGTGCTCGCCTCCGAACCGGGCGTGACAACCACGGTCGGGAGACCGAATTCGGTCGTTGTGGTCACCGGTCGAACGGTAGGCAGGCCGGAACCCCTTGCGGCAGGGAGAAAAGGGCACACCGGGGGCAAACAAGTGCACCGGCTGCCCCCGGACCTCCCGCGGCCCCGGCCCCGGTGCGCAGGATGGCGGCACGGGGACCGCCGGCGCGGTCCCGTTCTCGCCAGGGAGGCGGTCATGACGAGGATCCCGGTCGCGGTGTACGCCGAGGACCCGGTGCTGCGCACGGGTGTCACGCACCAACTGCGCCCGCGACCCGAGGTCGAGGTGCTCGACCCGCGCGAGCACGACCGCGCGCAGGTGTCGCTGGTCGTGGTGGACGAGGTGGACGACGCGGCGGCGTTCCTGCTGCGGCGGCTGCGGCGCTCGTCCGGCACGCGCACCGGGGTCGTGGTCGGCCGCTTCGACCAGGACGCGCTGCAGACCGTCATCGACTGCGGCGTGGCGGCGGTGGTCCGCCGCGTCGAGGCCGACCAGGACCGGTTGGTGGCCACCGCGGTCGCGCTCGCCAAGGGCGAAGCGGTGCTGCCCGGCGACCTGCTCGGCCGGCTGCTGGACCACGTGGGCCGGTTGCAGCGCGGCGTGCTCGACCCGAACGGGCCGACGCTGTCCACTTTGACCACTCGTGAGGCGGACATGCTGCGGCTCGTGTCGGAGGGGTACGACACCGCGGAGATCGCGACCCGGATGTCGTTCTCCGAGCGCACGGTGAAGAACGTGCTGCACGAGGTCACCACCCGGCTCCAGTTGCGCAACCGGGCCCACGCCGTGGGCTACGTGATGCGCCACGGCCTAATCTGACCCGCCGTGCCCCGACCGTTGCCCGAACAGCCCCCGGGGTCTTCCCCGGACGTGCCCCACCGGACCTGTCGGGCGCACGCCGCCCGCGGCGACGATCGCCTGCGACAGGCCCGTGACCGGAGGTGGAACCTTGTCCAGAAGGGCGCGTACCCGCACCCTCGCCGCCCTCGCGGCGGTCGTGGTGGCGTGCGGGGTGATCGCGGTGGTGCGCGGCGTCACCGACCCGCCCGAGGCGTCCGGCCAGCCGGGCGGGCCGCCGTCGCCCGGTCGCATCGCCTACGCGGGCACCGGGCACCGCAGCCTCGGCTACGCGGTCGACCCGCAGCCGGACCGGCTCGACCCGACCACGCCGGTGATGGGCGACGGGCCGGCCCACCACGACGACCACGTGTCGGCCCGCGGCGGCCTGCTGGTGTTCACCAGCCTGCGCGACGAACCCCGGCCCCAGGTGTACGTGCGGGGCGCGGACGGCGGCGTGCGCAAGCTGACCGAGGGCCACGACGCCGCCAACCCGCAGCTCTCGCCCGACCTGCGCACCGTCGTGTTCGCCTCGCGCGGCGACCTGTGGCTGGTCGGCGCGGCCGGCGGCGAGCCGCGGCGGCTCACCGACACCGACGCCGACGAGTCGTGGCCGACGTTCTCCCCGGACGGCTCCCAGGTCGCCTACTCGGGCGACCGCGACGGCGGTCGGGAGATCTACCGCCGGCCGGTGGCGGGCGGTCCGGAGACCCGGGTGACCGACGAGCCGGTCGGCGACGCCGACGAGCCCGCGTGGAACCCCGTGGACGGCCGCATCGCCTACACGCTGCGGGTCGACGGGGTGCCGCGGGTGCGGGTGCTGAGCGGGACCGGGGTCGGCACCCCGCTGCTGGGCGGCGACCAGGCCGCGTGGCGGGGCCACTGGCCCGCCTGGCTGCCCGACGGGACGCGCCTGCTGTTCCTGAGCCTCGACCAGACCTGCTCCTGCACGGCCGACCCCGCCGCGGTCAAGGTCTACCGGGCCGACACCGCGCCCGGACTGCCGCTCACCGCGCCGCCCGACGTGCTGCTGGGCGAGAACCGGCAGCTCAGCTCGCCGAGCTGGCAGGACGACGGCTCGGGGCCGCGGCTGCTGGTGTCCCGCACCAGCGCCCCGACCTGGTTCACCGCCACGCTCCAGGACATCCGCCCGGACGGGTCCGACCCGCGCGACCTGGGCGTGACCGTGCTGCGCGAGGACCCCGAGGCGGTCGACGACCCCAACCTGCTGTTCCGGCCCAGGGCCGGGTTCGACACGTGGGCGACCCGCCAGTCGTACTCGCCGGACGGGCGGCGGATCCTGCTCAGCCGGTTCGAGGACGAGGGCGGGCGGCGGGTGCAGCGGCTGTGGCTGGTGGACGCCGACGGCGGCAACCCGCGCCGGGTGCCCGTGGCCGACCGGCAGCCCGCGGACTGGGAGTTCGACGCCACCTTCTCGCCCGACGGCCGGTTCATCGCGTTCGCGCGGCGCTCGCCCGGCGGTGTGCGGCCCGACGGCTCGGCGAGCCGGATCGTGGTCGTGGAGGCCGACACGGGGACAGTGGCCGGTGTGCTGCGGCCGCCGCCCGAGGTCGCCGACCAGGAGGACACGCAGCCCGCGTGGTCGCCCGACGGGACCACGATCGCGTTCACCCGCGGCGTCATCAGCGACGGGCCGACCGGCGAGGTGCGCGACAACCACATCTGGACGGCGCGGGCCGGCGCGCTGGACCGGCAGCGCGACCTGAGCGCGTTGGCGTGCGGTGGCGACTGCGCGGTCACCGACGACAGCTCGGCGTTCAGCCCGGACGGGCGCGAGCTGGTGTTCAACCGCGAGTCCGACGGCCTGCTGCGGGTGCCGCTGGACGACCCGGGCCGCTGCGAGGTGCTGCTGGGCGGCGGCACGTGCGCCGGGCCCGTGGCCAACCCGGCCGGGCCGTTCCAGCCGCGTGACGCCGCGTACGCGCCGGACGGCCGGATCGTGCTGACCACCCGGCGGGCCGGCGACGCCCGCTCGCCGGAGGAGCTGGCCGTGCTCGACCCCGGCACCGGGGCGCTGGAGCGGATCGCCACCCGCCTGCCCGGCAGGCAGAAGGAGCCCGCCTGGCAGCAGTCGGTGGACCTCGCGGTGGACGCGCCGCCCGCCGCGTCGGTGGACGTGGGCGAGACCACGCCGGTCACCGTGGCGGTGCGCAACCGGGGCCCGGCGGCCTCACCGGGCACCGCGCTGACCGTGGCCGTGCCCGCCGGGGTGCGCCTGGGCGGGCTGCGCGCGTCGAGCGGCACGTGCGTGGCGGAGGAGCTGCGCTGCGACCTCGGCGTGGTGGGGCCCGGCGCGTCGGTCGAGGTGGTGGCGGACGTGG
Organism: Actinosynnema sp. NPDC059335; assembly: GCF_042752395.1. Lineage (NCBI taxonomy): Bacteria > Bacillati > Actinomycetota > Actinomycetes > Pseudonocardiales > Pseudonocardiaceae > Actinosynnema > Actinosynnema sp. NPDC059335. The sequence goes on from NZ_JBHYXZ010000048.1 coordinate 35,053, forward strand.
TCGGCGTGGTGCCGGGCGAGCACCGGCTGGACTGGTCGGTCACCGGTTCGGTGCTCGACGCGCTGCCGACGGACAACGCGGACGACACCGTGCTGACCGTGGACGAGCAACCGACTCCCACGACCGTGCCGCCGACCACCACGACCACCACCGCGTTGCCGCCGCCACCGCCCGCGCCGCCGGCCGGACCCGCGCTGGCCGTCGTGGTGCAACCCCAACCGTCCTATGTGGGCGGTCGGGCGGTGGTGGGCTTCACCGTGCGCAACGGCGGCGGAGCGCTGGCGACCGGCCTGCGGCTCGACTTCGCGCTGCCCGCGCGGGTGCCGGTGGCGAGCCTGCCGCCGGGCTGCGCGCCGACCAGCTGCGTGCTGCCCGACCTGCCCGTCGGCGCGGCGCAGGTGGTGCAGATCGTGCTCGCGCCGGACGCCCCGGTGCGGACCGAGGTGCGCGGCGTGCTGCGCACCACCGGCACCGACGCCGACCCGGCCGACAACACCGCCGTCGCGCCGATGACCGTGCTGCTGCCGAGGATCGTGGCCGTGCCGCCGATCGGCGAGCCGGGGTTCGTGACCTCGGTGCGCGGCGAGGACTTCCCGCCGGGCGCTCCGGTGGCGCTCACGTGGTCGCCCGGCATCACCGCGGCCGCCGCGCCGACGGTGCCGCGCCCGGACGGCCGGTTCACCGCCCAGCTGCTGATCCTGGCCAAGGACCAGACCGGACCCCGCACGATCACCGCGACCGGACCCGGTTTCCGCCCGGTCGGCACGCCGTTCCTGGTGGTGGCCGCGTCCATCGGGCCACCGGACATGGTGGCGCGCCGGTGATCCCGACGACGAGGAGGCGTTCGTGATCCACGAGGTGGACGAGGCGATCCGGCGGATGCTGACCGCCGCCGGGGTGCCCGGCGGCGGGGGCGAGCTGTCGTTCGACGCCCCGACCAAGGACTGGTCCGCGCGCCGCAACGCCCCCACGGTCAACGTGTTCCTGCACGACATCCGCGAGGACGTGGCGCGCCGGCACGCGGGCGGCATGGAGGTCCACGACGACGACGGCGTGCTGGTCGGCTGGCGCGGCCCGGCGCGGTGGTTCGAGCTGGCGTACCTCGTGACGGCGTGGACCAACCGGCCGCAGGACGAGCACCGGTTGCTGTCGGAGGTGCTGGCAGTCCTGGTGCGCACCGAGCGGATGGCGAACGAGTGGCTGACCGGGACGCTGGCGGAGCTGGGGCTGGGCGTGGTCCTGAACTCGGCCCAGCCGCCGGACGGGCGGGCGACCTCGGAGATGTGGTCGGCGCTGGGGGGTGAGCTGAAGCCGTCCATCGACCTGAAGGTGATCGCGCCGCTGGCCGGCGAGTGGACCCAGGCCGGTCCGCCGGTGACGGAGGGCGTCGTGCTGGAGGCGGCGCAGGCGGGCGAGCGCTCACGGCGTCTGCGCTACGAGGGGCCGACGACCGCGGAGGGCGACGGTTTCGCGGCGACCAGGCCACGGCCCGTGCCCGGTCCGAGGCGGCGTCGCGGGGGAGCGATCCGATGACGGAGACGATGACCGGCGAACCGACCGTTGACCCGGGGCCGGTGCTCGACGGCCACGCCGCACCGGCCGGTTCCGCCCGCGAAGCGGACCTGCTCTACCTCTGGGCGCGGCTGGGCGCGGTCGAGTGGCGGGTTCGGCAGGCGGTGGCCGAGGCGGCCGCCGCCGACCCCGAGCACCACCGCGACCCCTACCGCGGCCTCTACCTCACCCCCGACGCCGTGCGCCGGATCCTCGACGGGCCGCGTCGGCCGCTCTTCCCGCCGCGCGACGACCTCGACCTGGACGCGTTCGCCGCCGACGTCCCGCCACCCGGCCCCCGCCTCGCCGCGCTGGCCGAGGACTTCGCCCTCGACCCGCTGGACGTCGAACTCCTGCTGGTGGCGCTGGCCCCCGACGTGGACGCCCGCTTCGAACTGCTCTACGCCTACCTCAACGACGACGTCACCCGCCGCCGGGCGACGGTCGGCCTCGCCCTGCGGCTGTGCGGCGCGCCCGCCGCCGGACCGGGCCGGTTCCGGCTGAGCGCCACCGCGCCCCTGGTCGCGGGCGGCCTGGTCGAGGTGCGCGACCCGGCCGAACCCGCGCTGGGCCGGTCGCTCCGCGTGCCCGACCGGGTGGTGGCGCACCTGCTCGGCGACGACGCCTCCGACCCGGCCGTGACCGCGCTGGTCCGGATCGTGCCCCACCGCGACGCGCCGGCGGCCGAACTGCCCGCGCGGCTCGCCACCGGGCTGCGCGCCGGTCCCGTGCACCTGCGCGACACCGGCGGCACCGCGGGGGCCGCGGCCGTGGCGGGACTGGCCGCCGCCGGGAGGGGCGCGGTGGTGGTCGACGTGATCGCGTTGGCCGACCACGAGCGGCCCGACCTGGCCGCGGTCGTCCGCGAAGCACGCCTGCGCCGCGCGGGCGTCGTGCTCGGACCGCTGGACCCGCTGGTGCCCGAGCGGACGCGGGTGGTGCGCGAGGCGGTCGCGCTCGCCGGCGACGTGCCGGTCGTGCTGCACAGCCGGCAGCACTGGGACCCCAAGTGGACCACGCGGCCCGTGCTGTCGCTGCCCGTCCCGTCACCGCTGCCCGCGGAACGGGCCGCGTGGTGGACGCGCGCGTTCGGCGGCGAACCGGCCTTCCTGCCCGACCTGGCGGGCTACCGGCTCGGCGCCGAGGAGGTGGACCGGGCGGTGGTCGTGGCCACCCGGCTGGCCGCCGTCGAACGCCGACCGGTGGCGCTGGAGCACGTGCGGGCCGGGGTGCGGGCGCAGAACGGGGCCGGGTTGGACCGCCTGGCCCGGCGGATCGTGCCCGGCGTCGGCTGGGACGACGTGGTGCTGCCCGAGCAGACCCGCGGTCAGCTCGCCGAACTCGTCGTGCGCGCGAAGCACCGCGAACGGGTGCTCGGCGAGTGGCGGATGCGGCCCGGCGGTGGCCGCGGGCGCGGGGTGGTGGCGTTGTTCGCGGGCGAGTCGGGCACCGGCAAGACCATGTCCGCCGAGGTGGTCGCCGCCGAGATCGGCATGGACCTGTACGTGGTGGACCTGTCGACGGTGGTCGACAAGTACGTCGGCGAGACGGAGAAGAACCTGGAGCGGATCTTCACCGAGGCGGCCGGCGTGCACGGGGTGCTGCTGTTCGACGAGGCCGACGCGGTGTTCGGCAAGCGGTCGGAGGTGCAGAGCGCGCACGACCGGTACGCCAACGTCGAGTCCGCGTACCTGTTGCAGCGCATGGAGTCCTTCGACGGCATCGCCGTGCTCACCACCAACCTCAGGTCCAACGTGGACGAGGCGTTCACCCGCCGCATCGACGTGATCGCCGACTTCCCGGTGCCGGACGCGGCGCAGCGCCTCGCGCTGTGGGACCGCTGCCTGGGCCCCGCGGTGCCCCGCGCCGACGACCTCGACCTGGAGTTCTGCGCGGAGCGCTTCGAGCTGGCCGGCGGGTCGATCCGGGCGTGCGCGGTGACCGCGGCCTACCGGGCCGCCGCCGGCGACCGGCCGGTGTCCATGGCCGACGTGGTCACGTCGGTGCACCTGGAGTACCGCAAGCTCGGCCGGCTCGTCCTGGAGAGCGAGTTCGGGCCGTGGTTGTCGCGGTCGAGTTGACGGTTCGTCCCGGCGGAGGTGGGCGATGAGGCACGACCATGATCACCGGCCCGACGAGGGCGCGCGGCCCGTGGTGGCGCGGTACCCCGAGGAGGGGGAACGAACCCCGGGCGGGCTGGTGGAGCTGCAACGCTCCGCGGGCAACGCGGCGACCAGCCGGCTCGTGGACGACGTGCTGGGCGGGCGGGGCGAGTCGTTGCCGTCCGACGTGCGGCGCGTCGCCGAGGCGGGCTACGGCGAGGACTTCTCCGGGGTCCGGGTGCACCGGGACGCCGCCGCGACCCGGTCGGCGGAGGAGTTCGACGCGCGGGCGTACACCTCGGGCGAGCACGTGGTGATGCCGCCCGGCAACGACGACCTGCACACGTGGCTGCACGAGCTGGACCACGTGCGCCAGCAGCGCCGGGGCGCGGTCGAGGGCACGGACCGCGGCGACGGGGTGCGCGTCAGCGACCCGTCGGACCGGCACGAGCGGCAGGCCGACGCCAACGCCGCCGGCGTCCTGCGCGGCGACCACCCGGCCGCCCCGACCGGCCACGCCTCGACCCGACACGCGCCCGGCCACGCCCCGACCGGACAAGGCACAACCGGACACGGCCCGGTCGGCCGGCCCGGAACCGCCGTCCAGCGGGTGCTCTCGATCGGCGGGACCGCCCTGCCCGCGTCGCCCGGCCACAGCCCGCAGGCGCGGCGGGTGTGGACCCGGGTGGCGGCGCTGCCCGCGTTCCAGGCCCGCAGCGCCGAGGACCAGCAGGCCATGGAGGAGCAGTTCTGGAAGTGGGTGGAGGACACGCCCGGCACGCCCACCGGCCACTCGCCGTGGGGGCGCAAGCAGCAGCAGCGCAACTACAGCCGGATCGAGGACCTGGAGGCGGGCCTGCACGGCTGGGTGGCCGCGAAACCGGAGCGGCACGCGGAGAAGGAGTACGCCGCCGTGATCGCCGACGACCCCGACGTGGAACTCCAGCTCAACAGCGTCCTGTACCGCGTCGCGCAGATGATCGACAGCCTGGCCGACAGCGACGACGAGGACGTCCGGACCAGGCAGCGCCAGATCCTGCGCGAGCTGCAGCAGACCACGACGCTCGGCCCGCAGCGGGGGAACCCGAACCTGCCGCAGGTCGAGCGGCCCCGCGGCTGGTACGAGTACTACCTCACGATGAGGGGCGGCCAGGCCGACCCGCAGATCCTGCACAACATCAGCCAGGGCGTCCTCGACGTCGTGCTCCGGCCGACGGGCTACACGTTCCTGGACAAGATCGTGGTGCTGCACGACCTGATGGAGTACTTCGGCGACCAGCGGCCGTGGAACCCGACCGGCGCGGGCACCGGGATGCTGCCGGCCGTGGAGCCGGAGCTGACCTACAGCACCAAGGACATCCGGGACGGCGTCCGCAGCACCACCCCGGACCGGGGCCGGACCGACCAGGGCACGCGCAACGAGCAGGCGAGCAGCACCAGGTTCGCCCGGCGGCACAACCTCCCGGTGTGGTCCGGCGCGTCCAACACCACGGTCCACCTGCTCAACCTCGCCCGCTGGGTCGACGCCACCACGCGGGAGATGACGGCGTTGGCGCACAGCATCTTCGCGTTCTGGCGGCTCTACTACGACCACACGTCGCTCGCGCCGCACACGCTGCACGAGGTCATGGACGTGGCCCAGAACTTCAACGTGCCCTACGACCCGCTCAACCGGTACGAGGGACTGGACCACGACGACGTGGCCGCCGAGCACGCCTCGCTCCGCGACAGCGTGCGCGCGCGCATCGACGACGTGGAGCAGATGCTCGGCGAGCTGGAGGAAGTGTGGGAGGGGAGCGACGACCCGAGGCTCGCGGCGTTCCTCCAGCAGCGGAGCCAACTGCTGACCACCTTGCGGACCTTCACCGCCGACTTCGAGGAGGCGGACACCCCGGAGGCGCGCCGCGCGCTGATCATGCGCGCCATGCACGCCGCCACCCACACCGACCTGGCCATCAAGCGGTTCGTGCGCGAACTCCAGGCCGGCGGGTTCTTCGACACCGGCTCGGGCTCCGAATCCGGATCGGGGGAGCAGTAGACCCGCTCCACGACCGCACCGCACCCCGACCACCACGACGCACCGGGCAGGAGATCCTTGATGCACTCGCACGACCACCGACGCGGGAAACCGACCCCGTCCGACGCCCGACCCGTCCCGGCCGGACCGCCCGGCCACGCCCGGCACCACGGGACCAACGAGGTGCTGGACCTGCAACGCTCCGTCGGCAACGGCGTGACCAGCCAGTTCGTGCAACTGGCCCGGCAGGCGGGCGAACTGGGGGAGGAGCCCTCGGGCGGGCGGTCGAGCGTGCACGAGGTGTTGGGCAGTCGGGGCCAGTCGTTGCCGGCCGACGTGCGCCGGATCGCGGAGGCCGGTTACGGCGAGGACTTCTCCGGGGTGCAGGTGCACCGGGACGCGCTCGCGGTGCGGTCGGCGAAGGAGTTCCGGGCACGCGCCTACGCTTCGGGTGACCACGTCGTGATGCCGCCGGGCAACGACGACCTGCACACGTGGCTGCACGAGCTGGACCACGTGCGCAAACAGCGCCGGGGCGTGGTGGCGGGCACCGACCGCGGTGACGGGGTGCGGGTCAGCGACCCGTCGGACGAGCACGAGAAGGAAGCCGACGCCAACGCCACCCGGGCGCTCCAGGGACACGCGGCCCACGTCGGCCACGACCACTCACGGCCCGGGCACGGTGCGGCACATCCCGGCGGCGCGCCCGCCGTGCAGCGGACGCCGGCGACCTGGAGCTACGAGCCGTCCGTCCGGGCGGCGGAACGGCTGCAACCCGGCCGACCGGGTATCGGCCAGCAGCAGTCGTTCTGGCCCCCCATCGTCGCCCTGATCCAGGAGTACGCGGGTCTGAGCAGCCCCGACACCGCCGGTCGCACCGACGTGCTGGACCGGCTCGACAGAGCGATCCAGGCGTGGGAGCAGAACCAGGGCCGCCGCGGGATCGCCGTGTTCAACCAGTCCGCGGCCGAGCAGAAGCGGAATGTCATCCGTGAACTGCGCAGGGTGATGGACCACGAGCGCCGGCAGATCAGCGCCCTTGAGGAGCAAGAGGCGAACCCGCCGCGCACGCCGTCGCCGGAAGGTGGCGCGCAGGCGGGCGACACCGGTCGCAGCACGCCGGAGCAGTCCTCGTCCGGCGACGACGAGTCGATCGGCGAGATCGGGCCCGGCAGGCTGATGAGGACCCGCGCCCGGTTGGAGAACGTCGAACCGCTGCCTCCCGGCGTCCAGATCTACGCGCACTTCACCGAGCAGGAGAACCTCTACAGCATCAGGGCGGAGGGTCTGCGCCCCGGGGCTTCGCAGGGGATCGGGCTGCCGGAAGGCGGTTCGGACGCCTACCACACCTATGTGGTGTCGGGTTCGCCGGACGCGCTCCCCTTCGTCACCAGCGAAGCGGGTGAGGGCGTGGTCGGTGTCATCGGCTCGGGGGTCAACCCGGACCGGGACGCCAACTACGGCGGCGGCGCCTACCGGTTCCCGGGCGGAATGCCACCCGTGCGCCGTGCCGGTCGCACGGAGGGCGGTGGACCGTTCTCGTTCACGCTGCCCGCGTCGGCCAAGGAGCGGCAGGGCATCCACACCTTCGTCAACCAGGTGCTCGCCGCCTCGGATCAGGAGCCGATCACCGAGCGGGAGGCGTACCTGCGGGTGCTCGCCCACCTGATGAGGCGCATGCCCCTGAACGTGGCCGATGCCGCGAGCGCCGCGCTCGGCGAGGAATAGCACCCGTCGGCCTGACCCGCGCCCCGGTGCCGCCCGGCGCCGGGGCGCTTCGCGTGCGCGCGGCGCGGATGTCTTTTGGGGCAACGGCTCTGCCCCCGGTCGAGGTCCGGCAGCCCTGCCCGCGCGAGGCGGGTCGCAGCAGGCTGGGAGGTGCCAGAGCGACAGCAGCCGCCAGAGCGGGAAGAGACAGGGAGCGACCATGCCGCAGTACCTCTCACCGGGCGTCTACGTGGAGGAGGTCCAATCCGGGGCGCGGCCGATCGAGGGCGTCGGCACCGCGGTGGCCGCCTTCATCGGCTTCGCCGAGCGGGGACCCTTCCACCGGCCGACCCTGGTGGCGAACTGGAACCAGTACGTCCAGCTCTTCGGCGGTTTCACCGAGGACGCCTACCTGCCGCACTCCGTCTACGGCTACTTCGCCAACGGCGGCGGCGCGGCGTACGTGGTGCGCGTCGGCGGCGAGGCGACCGACGCCGACGCCGAACCCGCCGCGCCCGCGCCGGCCGAGCTGGGCGGCCTGCACGTCGCGGCCCTGCCCGGCGCGGGCCCGGACCTGTCGGTCGAGGTGGCCGACGCCGACGGCGAGAACCCGCCCGACGACCGCTTCAGGTTGCTGGTCAAGCAGGGCGGCAAGGTCGTGGAGACCTACGACGTCTCCACGAAGAAGAACGTCAAGAACTACGTCGTGACGCAGGTGTCCGAGCGGTCCAAGCTCATCACGGTCAGCGAGCGGTCCAACGGCGCGCTCGCCCGCCCGGACAAGCAGCAGGTGGCGCTGCCCGCCGCGCCCGCGCCGTCGAAGGCGCTCGCCCGGCTCGACGCCAAGGAGTACCTGGGCGACCCGGACGAGCGCACCGGCATGGGCGGCCTGGAGAGCGTGGACGAGGTCACCATGGTGGTCGCGCCCGACCTCATGAGCGCCTACCGGCGCGGCCTGATCGACCTGGAGGGCGTCAAGACCGTCCAGCTGGCGATGATCTCGCACTGCGAGCAGATGGGCGACCGGGTCGCGCTGCTCGACGCGCCGCCCGGGATGAACGCGCAGAAGATCCGCACCTGGCGGCTGGACGAGGCCAACTACGACTCCAAGTACGCGGTGCTGTACTACCCGTGGATCAAGGTCTTCGACCCGGCCAACGGGCGCAACACCCTCGTGCCGCCCGCCGGGCACATCGCGGGCGTGTGGAGCCGCAACGACAATGAGCGCGGCGTGCACAAGGCGCCCGCCAACGAGGTCATCCGCGGCGCGGTGGACCTGGAGATCAACATCAGCAAGAGCGAGCAGGACCTGCTCAACCCCATCGGCGTGAACTGCGTGCGGTCGTTCCCCGGCCGCGGCATCCGGGTGTGGGGCGCGCGCACGCTGTCGTCCGACCCGGCGTGGCGCTACCTCAACGTGCGCCGGCTGTTCAACTTCCTGGAGGAGTCGATCCTGCTGGGCACGCAGTGGGTCGTCTTCGAGCCCAACGACGACCGCCTGTGGGCCAGCATCCGGCGCAACATCACCGGGTTCCTCACCGAGCAGTGGCGGCGGGGCGCGTTGTTCGGCCGCACGCCGGCGGAGGCGTTCTACGTCAAGTGCGACCGGGAGAACAACCCGCGGGAGTCGATCGACCTCGGCCAGGTCGTGTGCGAGATCGGCGTGGCCCCGGTCAAGCCCGCCGAGTTCGTGGTCTTCCAGCTCTCCCAGTTCTCCGACAGCACCAGCCTCGTCAGCGAATGACCCCGCCCGCGCGGGCGTGAACGAGAAAGGCGGCACCACCCATGGCAGAGGGCGATGCTCTTTCCACCCACATCTTCGGCGTCCAGCTCGGCGGGTTCACCGTCGAGTCGCTCCAGGAGGTCAGCGGGCTGACCGTCGAGGAGGACGTCGTGGAGGTCTCCCAGGTGACGGAGACCGGCAAGCCGGTGCTGCGCAAGCAGCCGGGCGCGCAGAAGGGCGGGGAGGTGACGCTCACCCGGGGCCTGGACCAGAGCGTCACGTTCACCAACTGGCTCAAGGAAACCCTGGAGAAGGGCGCGGTCACCGCCGCCCGCCAGGACATCACCATCGAGGTCAAGGACACCGAGGGCAACACGGTCCGCCGCATGACGCTGTACCGCGCGTGGGCCAGCAAGTGGGAGGGGCCGTCGTTCAAGGCGGGCGAGTCCAGCGCGGCCACCGAGAAGGTGACGCTCGTGTTCGAGGAGATCACGGTCGAATGAGGCGGCGGACGATCGCGCTCGACCAGCTCGACGAGCTGGTCGAGCCCAAGGACGAGCCGGAGCGGGGCACGGCGCGCGGCGGGCTGCGCACCGAGTTCGACTTCGAGCTGCCGCGGGGTTACGTCGACCCCGACGGCGTGGTGCACCGGCACGGCCGGATGCGCCTGGCCACCGCGCGCGACGAGCTGCGGCCCCAGATCGACCTGCGGGTCAAGGAGAACCCCGGCTACCTCAGCGTGGTGCTGCTCAGCCAGGTCATCACCCAACTGGGCACGGTCCGCGAGGTCCACGCCGGGGTGGTCGAGCAGATGTACGCGACCGACATCGCGTTCCTCCAGGACTTCTACCGGCGGATCAACAGCGAGGGGCACACCCGGGCGGGCGTGACGTGCCCGTCGTGCGGCACTGCGTTCGAGGTGGACCTCGCGGGTGGTCGCCTGGGGGAATCGTGACGTACGCGGCCGACCGGCTGCTCGAAGAGGTCGCGTACGTGGCCTACCACTTCCACTGGCCGCGCGAGGAGATCCTCGACCTGGCGCACCACGAGCGCCAGAGCTGGGTCCGCGAGATCGCGCGCATCAACACGAGGGTGAACGAGGGGAGGTGAACCGGTGGGGTTCCGGGACTGGTTGCGGCGCGGGAAGCGCGCCGCGGACGGCGCGGGTGGCGCGGAGGCGGTTGAGCCCGACCGGGTCACCGCTCCGACCCGTCCCGCCTGGGACGGCGGCTGGCGCGCCGTGCCGCCGTTGGACGGGGTGGTCCGGCGCGGCGGGGTGGCGGTGGGGGACGGGCTGCGGTCCCGGGACGGGTTGACGTCGTGGCGCGACCACCGGCTCGGGGGTGAGCTGGGGCACTCGGTGAGCGCGAGCGCGCCGTCCGGGCTGGTCGGAGGGGTGATCGGGCCGGAGGTGTCGGACCGGTCGCGCTACTCGGGCGGCGGTCCGTTGCTGGTGGCGTGGCGGAAGGAGGACGGCGGACCCGCGGCGCGGGGGGACGTCGGTGGCGCGGGCGGGAACGCACCGACCACCGGCCCGGCTCGGTCCGGCAAGGCCGCACCCGGTCCGAGCCGGACCGCCCGCACCGCCGCGACGAGCCGGGGCACCGGGTCGGCCCGGTCCGACGGGCCTGCCGGCGCCGCGGGGACCGGTCGAACCGCTGGAACTGCCGGAACCGGCGAGACCGCCGGCGCTGCCCGGACCGCCGGGACTGTCGGGACCGCTCGGACGAGCGGTGCCGGCGGGACCTCCGGCACCGGTGCGGCGTCCGGCGCTGCCGGGACCGGTCGGACCGCCGGGATCACGGGGTCGGACGGGACCGCCGGGAGCACGGGGATGGACGGGACTGCCGGGATTCTCGGGACGACGAGCGTTCCCGGGGCCGCCGGCGGGACTGGTGCGGCTGCGGGGACAGCGGACGGGGCGGGCGGGAAAGGCGCTGCGGCAGGGCCGAAGGCTGCCACGACACCGCTCGTGGTCTCGCGCGCCGCACTGCCGGCCGACCGGCACGCTGCCTCGCCTGCCTCGCCTGCCTCGCCGACTGGTCGGTCTGCCGGCACGCCGGGCACCTCGTCGGGTGGCCGGTCCGGTGCTCCACCCGCCTCGCCGACCGGCCGCCCCACCGCCTCGCCCGCCGCGCCAAGCGATCGGTCCGCCGTCCCGCCTACCTCGCCGAGTGGTCGGTCCGGCGTTCCACCCACTTCCCCCACTGGTCAACCCGGTGCGTCGCCTGCCTCGCAGGCCGGCAAGCCTGGTTCGCCGAGTGGTGGGGCCGGCGCTTCGCCCGCCTCGGCGACCGGTCCGTCCGCTACCGCGGCTGCGTCGCCGGGTGGCGGGTCCGCTACCTCGGCGGCTGCGTCGCCGAGCAGCGGGTCTGCGGCTTCAGCCGCCGCGCCGCAGGCCGGTTTGCTCTCGGCCTCGACGGGCATCCCGGCAGCCACCTCGGCGAGTGGTCCCTCTGCCGCCTCGCCCGCCGTCCCGCTCACGCCCCCGGCGGCAGGTCCGGCTTCCGCCGCGCCACACGTCTTGCCGGTGATGCGCTCGACCGCGCCGCCCACCGGCTCGTCCGTGTCGGGGCCCGCGTGGTCGTCCACCGGCTCGGCCGTGCCGGGGTCCGGGGCGTCGCCCACCGGTTCGCCCGTGGTGCGAGCCACGCCGCCCGCTGCCCCGACACCTGCCGCCTCGCCGGGGGCAGCGCCGACCGGAGGGCGGCAGGCGGTGCGGAGCGGCAGCGCGGCGGGGCCGGCGGCACCCGGCGCCAGGGCAGTCCGACTCAGCCCGGTGCGACCGCCGTTGACGCTCGCCAGGCCGTCGATCCCACCGGCCCGCGCGCTCCCCGTGGTGGGCGCCGCGCCACCGAAGCCCGCCAAAGCAGCCGAGCGGCCCGCGCCGCGTTCCGCGCCGGTGCTGGGCGAGCCGCTGACGGCCCTGCCCCCGACCGCGTCGGCCGGCGGCCACGGCGGGGTGGTCCAGCGCAGCACGGCCCCGACACCCCCGGTGGCCCGTGTCCAGCGGGGGACCGGGATCGGCGAGCCCATGTCGGAACTCCCGGCCACCGCGTCGCCGGTGAGGGCACGTCCGCCGAAGACACCGGACCGCAAGGCACCCGGCGGCAAGGCACCGGACCGCAACGCGCCCAAGGCACCGGACCGCAACGCGCCCGACGGCAAGGCCCGCGACGGCAAGGCTCAGGTGGCCCCCACGGCTCCAGCCGGGCGGCCGGCGCTGGACCGGCCGGTGCAGCGCGTGCGCGCCAAGGCACCGGAGGCCGGTCCGAGCGTGCAGCGGCTGCCGGTGGTCGCGGTGACCCGGCTCCCGGCCGGGCAGGCCACCGCCCCGCCCGCGCCAACCCGACCCGTACCCGAACCCCGTCCCCGGCCCCTGATCGCCGAACGCCCCCTCACCACCAACACGGGCCTGCCCGAACCGCTGCCGCACAAGGCAGCCCGCCCCGTGGTCCGCCCCCGGTGGTCGGGCACGCCGAACCCGACACCCCCGCGGCCAACCGGCGCACCCGGCCGCACGACCACCCCACCGGCCCCGCGCGTGCACGTCCAGCGGCACACCGGCGGACCCGGGCACACCGCGCCGGCGGTGGTGCGCCCAACCCCGCCCCGACCGCTCGACCACCCCCCGAAGCTCCCCCCGGCCGCGCACCCGCACCCCTCCGGCACCCCGGTCGAACCCCGGCGCGACCGGACCTCCACCGCGCCGGCCGACGCCCCGCGCCCGACGCCCGGGAACGTTCCGGCGAAGTGGCCCGCCACCACGACCGTCCAGCGGACCCCGTCGACCACCAGGACCACACCCGCCGGCGCCGACACCCCGACCGCCGAACGCGGCGACGACAACAAACCGCTGCCCCCGCTCGACCTCGACGACCTGGCCCGCAGGCTGCTCGACCCGGTCGGCCGGCTCCTGCGCGCCGAACTGCGCGAGGGCCGCGAGCGCAACGGCCGACTGCACGACCGCCGCCGCTAGCCGGCCGGCCCGACCAAGGAGCACCAGTGAGCGACGACGTGTTCGCCAGCAGCGTCTTCTTCCGGCTGACCATCGCCGACGACGACCTCGGCATGTTCCACACCTGCGACGGCCTCGGCGCGCAGGTCGAGGTCGAGCAGTACGCCGAGGGCGGCAACAACAACTTCACCTGGAGCCTGCCCTCGCGCATCACCTGGTCCAACATCACCATGACCCGCCCGGTGACCGCCGACTCGGCCAAGGTCCTCAAGTGGTTCAACGAGATCATCAAGGAGGCCGACCGCGAGGACGGCGAGATCGTCGCGCTGGCCCCGGACCTCACCCCGATCGTGAGCTGGCAGGTGATGGGCATCATCCCGGTCCGCTGGCAGGGCCCCAGCTTCGACCCGAACCAGTCCCAGGCCGCCGTGGAGACGCTGGAGTTCGCCCACGAGGGCCTGCACGCGTCCGGCGACGACTGAGCGCGCGAGCGGGGAAGGGGAGGGGACCGTGGCATCGAAGTTCCAGGCCGGGGCGGTCAAGGCGGGCAAGGCCGTCCAGGCGTACTTCGGCTCCGGGCTCGTCAAGGCGCAGTTGGTGATCATGGAACCGCCGGCGACGAGCGGGGCCAAACCGGGTGCGCGGCTGGCCACGGTCAAGTTCCAGTTCAACCCCAACCGGCTGTCGCTCAGCAAGAGCGTCGAGTGGCGGCGCAAGCCCGCGCGGATGGCCGACCAGGCGTCGCTGCCGGAGTTCGTCGGCAGCGGGCCGCGGTCGCTGAGCGTGGACGTGTTCCTGGACGCGACCTCCGAGCACGACAACTCGGTGGAGGAGGGGGTGGAGAAGCTGATGATCGCCTGCGTGCCGACGAAGGCCAGCCTGCGCAAGGAGAAACCCGCGAGCCCGTGGGTGCGCTTCGAGTGGGGCACCGCCAAGTCGGTGTCCTTCGACGGCGTGCTGTCCAGCCTGTCGGTGGAGTACTCGCTGTTCGACGTGGACGGCAAACCGCTGCGCGCCACCTGCTCGCTGTCCATCGAGGAGGCGGGCGCGGGCACGCCCGGCCAGAACCCGACGTCCGGCTCGCGCGAGGCCCGGCGCACGCACCGCGTGGTCGCCGGGGACAGCCTGCCCCAGCTCGCGTGGCGCGAGTACGGCGACGCGACCGCGTGGCGGGTCATCGCCGAGGCCAACGACATCGACGACCCCATGGTGCTGACGCCCGGCACGGAGCTGCTGGTCCCGGGCACCGCGGGCGGGACGGAGGAGGAGCGGTGAGCACGCCGAACGCGATGGGTGACAGCCACGCCGCGAGCGCGGTGGTCACGGTGGACGGCAACGAGCTGCGGGACGAGGCGAAGTTCCTGGTCCGCTGCGTCGTGGACGAGAACGTCGGGCTGCCCGACAGCGCGGTGCTGACCTACCGGGACGCCAACCGGGAGCTGCTCCGGCGGGCGGACATCCGGATCGGCAGCCGGGTCGAGGTGTCGATCGCCGCCTCCGTCGTGACCGCGCCCGAGCCGGTGTTCACCGGCGAGGTCACCGCGCTGGAGATGGACTACGACAGCCCGGCCGTGCTGGTGGTGGTCCGGGCGATGAGCCGGGCGCACCGCCTGATGCGCGGCCGGAAGGTGCAGGCGTTCCGCAACATGTCCGCCTCGGCCGTGGTGCGCAAGGTCGCCCTCGGCGCGGGCCTGACCGTGGGCCGGCTGGACGTCGCCAACGTCACCTACCGGCACCTGAGCCAGGCCGGGGTGTCGGACTGGGACTTCCTCCAGACGCTCGCCCAGGAGCACGACGCCGTGGTGCGCGTGGACGACGGGGGACGGCTGGAGTTCGTCAAGCTCACGCCCGCGAGCAAGGCCCCGAAGGCGTCCGCGTCGGGCGACCCGCACGTGCTGAGGTTCGGCGCCAACACCCACTCCCTGCGCGCCGTGCTCACCACCGCCGACCAGGCCAACGGCGTCGAGGTGCGGAGCTGGGACGTCGCCACCAAGAAGGCGCTGGTCGCGGTGCAGCCGAACACCCCGAGCAAGACCGTCCGGCCGGGGCTGGCCGCGAGCACGGCCAACGCGAAGTTCCCCACGACGGCGCCCCTGCTGGTCACCGACACCCCGTACGCGACCCAGGCCGAGGCGACCCGCGTGGCGCGCTCGCTGGAGGCGTCCACCGGCGCGGGCTTCGGCGAGCTGGAAGCCGTGGTCGACGGCAACCCCAAGCTCCGCGCGGGCGACCCCGTGACGCTGGTGCGGTACGGCCCCGACTTCGACGGCAGCTACACCGTGACCGGCGCGCGGCACGTCCTCGGACCCGAGACCGGCTACCGCACCACGCTGACCGTCAGCGCCTCCTACGACCGGTCGCTGGCCGGCCTGGTCACGGGCGGCAACGCGCCCGCCCGCAGCCAGCGGATGCCCGGCCTGGCGACCGGGATCGTCACCGACATCAAGGAACCCGGCCGGGACCAGCGCGGCTGGGTGCGCCTGAAGTTCCCCTGGCTGGACGACACCTACGTCACCGACTGGGTGCGCACCGTGCAGTGGGGCGGCGTCGGCGGCGGCGGGGTGTTCAGCCCCGAGGTGGACGACGAGGTGCTGGTCGGGTTCGAGCAGGGCAGCCTGGACCGGCCCTACGTGATCGGCGGGCTCTACAACGGCGTCGACAAGCCCTCCCCGCACGGCCGCGCCCTGGTGGACCCCCTGCGCGGCAAGGTCAACCGCCGCTCCGTCGCCGACCGCAACGGCAACCGGCTGGAGCTGCTGGACAGCCGGGCCGCCACCGGCGTCCGGCTGGTCACGGGCGACGAGCGGCTGGAAGTCCTGCTGGACGACAAGCAGAACCGGATCGAGGTGTCCGTGCGCGGCCCGCGAGGCGTGGCGGCGCTCAGCTCCGTGACGCTCACCGGCACCTCGGCCACGGTCAAGGCCGGCCCGGGTTCCGTCACGCTCGACAGGTCCGGCATCACCATCGACGCCGGCGTGGGCGTGCTCACGCTCAAGGGCACCCTCATCAAGCTCAACTGACCACGTGAGGAGAGTTCCGCCATGCCCATCGCCGCCCGTCAGGGCGACCTGACCGTGCACGGCGGCGCGATCGGCGCGCCGCTCAACCCGCTCTCGGCGGCCCGCCTGCTCACGGTGCTGATCGAGGGCAAGCCCGCCGCGACGATCAACTGCGTGCACGTGTGCGCCGTGGTGCCGCACAACGCCGTGCCCAACATCGTCATGCCGACGCCCGCCGTCGCGCGCCGGGGCGTGCTCATCGGCGGCCTGCCCGCCGCCGGGGCGCTGGACGAGACCTCGTGCAAGGCGAAGATCTCGCCCCGGCCGGGCACCGTGATGATCGGGGGTGCGCTGTGAGCGCCGACTTCGTCGGCCGCGGCTGGGGCTTCCCGCTGCGCGTCGGCCCCACCGGCGGCATCGGCATGGTCGACCGGGACCAGGAGATCCAGGAGGCCATCCGGCTGATCCTCGGCACCGCGCCGGGCGAGCGCCCGATGCGGCCGGAGTTCGGCTGCGGCATCCACGACCTGGTGTTCGCCACCGCCGACGGCGCGACCGCCGGGCACGTCTCGCGCGAGGTGCGCGCGGCCCTGGACCGCTGGGAACCGCGCATCGACGTGAGCGACGTGGTGGTGGCGTTCGACTCGGTCGACGTCGGCACGCTCTACATCGACATCCGCTACACCGTGAAGTCCACCAACGACCAGCGCAACCTGGTCTTCCCGTTCTACACGATCCCGTCCGAGGAAGGGGAGGCCGACTGATGGCGATCCCAGCGCCCAACCTGGACGACCGCCGCTTCCAGCAGTTCGTGGACGAGGCCAAGCGCTACGTCCAGCAGAGCTGTCCGGAGTGGACGGACCACAACGTGTCCGACCCCGGCGTCACGCTCATCGAGACCTTCGCGCAGATGACCGACCAGCTCGTGTACCGGCTGAACCGGGTGCCGGAGAAGAACTACCTGGCGTTCCTCGACCTGCTGGGCGTGCGCCTGTTCCCGCCCACCGCGGCCCGCGCGCGGGTGACGTTCTGGCTGTCCGCGCCGCAGGCGGAGACCGTGTCGCTGCCCGCGGGCACCGAGGTCGCCACCATGGGCTCGGAGTCCGCCGAGGCGACGGTGTTCGCCACCACCGGCGAGCTGCCGATCGTGCCGTGCGACCTGGCGCGGCTGGTCACCCGGTCCGCGTCCGGCGAGCACGCCGACCGCACCCGCGACCTGGAGGCGGGCAAGGACGTGCCGTGCTTCCATCACGCGCCCGCGCCCGGCGACGCCACCCTGTTCGGGCTGACGGCCGCCGTGCCGAACTGCGTGGTGGTGCTGCGGCTGGAGAGCCGCGTCGAGGGCATCGGCGTCGACCCCCGGCAGCCCCCGCTGGTGTGGGAGGCGTGGACCGGCGCGGACTGGGCCGCGTGCGAGGTGGACGAGGACGGCACCGGCGGCCTCAACCGGCCGGGCGAGGTCGTGCTGCACGTGCCCGGCGGCCACACCACGTCGGTGATCGCCGGGCAGCGTGCGGGCTGGCTGCGCTGCCGGGTCACCGCGCCGGCGCCCGGCCAGCCGTTCTACTCCGAGTCGCCGACCGTCCGCGAGGCCGAGGCTTACACGATCGGCGGCACCGCCACCGCCGAGCACGCCGAGACCGAGGTCGACGTGCCGCTGGGCGAGTCGGCGGGCGTGCCCGGCCAGCGGTTCCGCGTGCCCCGGGCCCCGGTGCTGCTGGACGGCGACCCGGTCGTGGTCCAGGTCTCCGCCGGGGACGGCTGGGAGGACTGGTCGGTGGTCGAGGACTTCGGGGCCTCCGGGCCCGACGACCGGCACGTGGTGCTCGACGCGTCGATCGGCGAGTTCCAGTTCCCGCCCGCGGTCCGCGAGGCCGACGGCACGCTGCGGCGCTACGGCGCGGTGCCGCCGAAGGGCGCGGTGGTGCGGGTGCCGCGCTACCGCACCGGCGGCGGGCGGTCGGGCAACGTCGCGCGCGGCGTGATCTCGGTGCTGCGCAGCTCGGTGCCCTACGTGTCGGCGGTGGAGAACCGGGAGGCCGCGATCGGCGGCGTGGACGCCGAGACGGTCGCCGAGGCCAAGCTCCGCGCGCCGAACCAGCTCCGGGTGCAGGACCGCGCGGTCACCGCCGAGGACCACGAGCTGATCGCCCGGCAGGCCGCGCCGTCGCTGGCCCGCGTCCGCTGCCTGCCCGTGGCGGGGGAGGCGGGCGCGGCACGGGTGCTGGTGGTGCCCGACGCGGTGGCCGACGAGGGCGACCGGCTGCGGTTCGAGCAGCTCATCCCCTCCGACGAGGTGCTGGCCGCGGTCTCGCGCCGGTTGGACGAGCGGCGCCTGCTCGGCACCCGGCTGGTCGTGGAACCGCCGCGCTACCAGGGCATCACGGTGGTGGCCCGGCTCACCGCGGCCGACGTGGACCAGGTGCGCGAGGACGCCCTGGCCGCGCTGTACCGGTACCTCAACCCGCTGCGCGGCGGGCCGGACGGCCGGGGCTGGGGCTTCGGCAGGCCCGTGCAGTTCGGCGAGGTGTTCTCCGTGCTCCAGGCGGTGCCCGGGGTGCTGCTGGTGGACGAGATCCGGATGTTCCCGGCGAACCCGGTGACCGGGGCGCGGGGCGGGCCGGTCGACCGGCTGGACGTCGCGCCCAACGCGCTGGTGTTCTCCCACCAGCACCAGGTCGCGGTCGGTGCGCCGTGACCAGGGCGGCGTTGCCGGAGCTGCCGAGCAGTCACCCGTTGGGGGACATGCTGCCCGCGCTGTACGCGGCGGACGACTTCGCGCAGCGGTTCACCGCCGGGCTGGACGCCGTACTGTCGGCAGTGTTGTCCACTTTGGACAACCTGGCCGCGTACCTGGACCCGACGCTCGCGCCGGAGGACTTCCTGGCCTGGCTGTCGTCGTGGGTGGCGGCGGGGCTGGACCCGGCGTGGCC
The DNA here is from genome assembly GCF_042752395.1 of Actinosynnema sp. NPDC059335. Classification (NCBI taxonomy): domain Bacteria; kingdom Bacillati; phylum Actinomycetota; class Actinomycetes; order Pseudonocardiales; family Pseudonocardiaceae; genus Actinosynnema; species Actinosynnema sp. NPDC059335. The sequence continues at coordinate 54,043 of NZ_JBHYXZ010000048.1, forward strand.
CGAGCCGTTGCGGCGGGCGCTGGTGCGCCGGGCCGTGGAGCTGCACCGCAAGCGCGGCACGGTGCGCGGGCTGGTCGAGCGGCTGGAGCTGTCGCTGGGGGTGCGCGCGGAGGTGGCGGACGGTCCCGGGGTGCGCTGGTCGGGCTCCCCGGACACGCCGCTGCCCGGCGCGGCGGCGGAGGTGGTCGTGGTGCGGGTGTGGGCGGGCTCGTCCGGTCCGGTGGACCGGGAGCGGGTCGAGGCGCTGGTGGAGGCGGTGTGCCCGGTGCACGTCCGGTGCGCGGTCGAGGTGCCGGACGCCCCGCCCGCGGGCGGGGGGTGACGGCCGTGGTGCGCCCGTGCCCGCAGTGCGGCGCGTCCGTGCAGGACGGCGACGACTTCTGCGGCAACTGCGGAACCTACCTGGGCTGGTCCGCCGAGGCCGCCCGACCGGCCGCGGGGCCGGGAACACCCCCGCCCGTCGAACCCGCGCCGGTCGCTACCGCGCACGGCTCGGCGGCGGAGCCCGGAACGGCCGGGCCAGGGCCGGCCGCGAACGCGCGTGCGGCGGGGGATCCGGCCGACCGGCCGGCCGCGGGGCCGCCGGGACGTGCCGCCGGGACCGGAGCGGGTGACGGTGTGGCCGGGGGGCAGCCCACCGCGGGCGGTGAGCCGGCCGGGCGGCCGTCCGCCGCGCCGCAGCAGGAGCGACCGGTGGCGGATCCCCTGGCGTCCCCGGGGGGGGGGGGGCCCCCCCCCCCGGGCCCCCCCCCCCCCCCCCCCCCACGCCCCCCCCCCCCCCCCCCCGACACCCCCCCCCCCCCCCCCCCCCGGGGCGCCCGCGCGCGC
>NZ_JBHYXZ010000049.1:0-52997 GCF_042752395.1 Actinosynnema sp. NPDC059335
GGGAAGAGCGTCCCGCCGGGCCTGCCGGCTTCGTCCAGCCTAAGGCACCCGAACCCATGTCAAATCGAGCCTCGGTGGTGGTGTGGCGGGTCCGTTGTGGGCGGGTTGTGCGATGTGGCTGCTTGCCGGGAATGCCGCGCTGGGCCGGCGCTCTCCCCCGAACGCCGGCCCAGCGGGTTGGGTGGCTTTCCCCCCTGGTTCCCCCCACCAAGAGCCACCCGGCGCCGATCCCGACTCGTGTGATCAGCGCGCTTCCAAGTTCCCACGACTTCGTGCGGTTGAGCTAAACAGCGGCTAAACCCGGGAGGTCAAGGCTTCAAGAGCCGTTCGGACCAACATCGCCCGGGGTGAGCCGAGGCGTTCGAACAGCCGAAGCGATTCCGCCAGCTCGGCTTGCGCGGCAACGCGTTCGCCCCGTTTGACCAGGACCGATCCGAGCACTTGGCGGCCGAACGCCTCCTCGAACTGCATCGAGCCGCCGTGGGCCAGTTCGACGCCCTGGCGGGCGTGCTCCTCGGCTTCCGGTAACAGGCCCAGTTCGGCGTACAGCTCGGCCAGGTTGTTCAGCGCGACCGCGTAGGCGCGTTCGTCGCCGTTGCGGTGGTAGATCTCCATCGCGAGGAACTGGTGCCGGGCCGCGCGTTCCCGCTGCCCGAGACGTTGCTCGACCTGGGCGAGGTTGTTGAGGACCGTGGCCTCGCCGAGCGCGTCACCGTCCCGGCGGGCCAGTTCGACGGCTTCCCGGTGGTGGCCCAGGGCTTCCTCCACCCGTCCCTCGGCGACGAGCGCCAGGGCGAGTTGGTCGAGGGTCATGACCAGGTAGCGGGGTTCGCCCAGCTCGACCGCGATGCGGTGGGCCAGCTCGGCCTGGTCGAGGGTGCCGCGCAGGGCGCCCGCCCGGTTGTTGATGTCGTGCATGGCGTTCAGCACGAGCATCTCGCCGCGACGGTCGCCGATGACGCGGGCCGACGCCAGGCCGAACTCGGCCATCGGCCGCCACTCGCGGCTCACGAGCCTGGTCACGCAGTAGGTGTGCACGAGGCGGACCAGTTGCCAGACCTGCTCGTGCAGCCCGGCTTCGGAGCCCGCGTGCACGAGGGCGATGAGGTTGGACCACTCCTTGTCGAACCAGGACAGGGCCTGGGCGGACGTGGCGGGGCGCGCGCCGGCGACCTCCCCGGTGAAGTCGAGGCCGTCGGACGCCGGCCGGATCAGCCGCCGGGCGTGGTCGCAGGCGCACAGGTAGTGGTCCATCAGGCGGCGCAGGCCGCGCTCGCGGTCGGTCACGACGCCGCGCGCGTAGAGGCGGACGAGGTCGTGCAGGACGAACCCGCCCCGCCACTGCTCCACGAGCAGGTGGGCGTCGGCGAGGTCGGCGAGCCGGGCGGCGGCCGTGCCGAGGTCGATGTCGCAGACGGCGGCGATGCTGTGCGGGCTCACCCAGCGGCCCGGCACCAGGCCGGCGGCGCGGAAGGTCTCGGCCAGTTCGGGCGGGAGGTTGCGGTAGGACACGGCGAGCGCCCGCTCGACGCCGACGCCGGTGTCGGCCAGGTCCAGGGTGCGCAACCGGGAGTCGTCGTCGGACAGTTGCGCGACCAGGGCCTCGACCGTCCACTCGGGACTGAACACGAGCTTGGCGGCGGCGATGCGCAGGGCCAGCGGGAGGTTGCCGCACAGTTCCACGAGCATCCGGACGGCGGCCGGCTCCTGGTCCGACAGCGGTTTGCCGACGACCTCGTCGACCAGGCGGATCGCTTCCTCGTCGGACAGCGTGTCGAGGGTGAGCATCCGCGCGCCGTTGCTGACCACCAGGGACTCCAGGCGGCGGCGGCTGGTCACCAGGACCACGGAGCCCGCGCCGGGCGGGAGCAGCAGGCGGACGTGCTCGGGGTCCCAGGCGTCGTCCAGCACGACCAGGACGCGGCGCTTGGCGAGCACCGACCGGTAGAGGCCGACCCGGTCGTCCAGGTCGCGCGGGACGCCGTCGGCGGGCACGCCCAGCGCCAGCAGGAACCGGGACAGCACCTCGGCCGGCTCGACCGGGTCGCGGTCGGGCGCGAAGCCGTTCAGGGACGCGAACAGCAGGCCGTCGGGGAACTGCTCGGCCCGCCGGTGCCCCCACGTGACGGCGAGCTCGCTCTTGCCGATGCCCGCCGCGCCGTTGACCACCGCGATGGTGGTGGCGGACAGGTCGCGGCCGTCGCACAGGCGGTCCAACCAGCCCAGCTCCTCGTCGCGGCCGATGAACCCGCTGGCCGCGGCGGGCAGCTGGGCCGGCACGACCACGCCGGGGCGCGGCGGCACGAGCGCCGGCTCGGCCGGGCCCGGCGAGCTGAGCGCCGGGTCGTCGCGCAGCACCTGCTCGTGCAGGACGCGCAGGCCGGGGCCGGGGTCGATGCCCAGCTCGTCCACGACCCGGCGGTGGAAGCGCTGGTAGGCCTCCAGCGCGTCGGCGCGCCGGCCCGACCGGTACAGGGCGCGCATCATGTGGCCCACGAGCCGTTCCCGGAACGGGTACTCGTTCACCAGCTGGCGCAGCTCCCCCACCAGCTCCAGGTGGCGGCCCAGCTCCAGCTCGGCCTCGATGCGCTCCTCGAGCGCGGCGAGCCGCAGCTCCTCCAGGTCGGTGGTGACCGGGTCGCCCGGCACGTCCGCGAGCACCTGGCCGCGCCACAGGCCGAGGGACTCGCGCAGCAGCTGGGCCCGGATCGGCGCGGGCTTGCCGCGGGCGCTCGACACCAGCTGCCTGGCCCGGTGGAAGTCCAGCCGCCACGGGTCGACCGAGAGCTGGTAGCCGGGCGGGGTGGTCAGTATCCGGGCGGAGCCGGCCGGGTCGGCCTCCTCCAGCATCCGCCGCAGCCGCGACACGTAGCCGTGCACGATCGTCCTGGCCGTGGCCGGCGGGTCGTCGCCCCACAGGCTGTCCACGATCTCGTCGATCGGCACGACCCGGTTGGCCTCCAGCACGAGCATCGCGAGCAGGCCGCGCATCCCCTTGCGGCCGATGACGAGCTGTCGGCCGTCCGCGAGCACCTGCAACGGTCCGAGGACGCCGAACTCCAGCCCGCTCTTGCTCCGGTCAGCCATGCCCCTCCCCCGCCTGGTGTGCTTCTGGCTCGGTCACTGGATCAGGTGCGTCGGAGGCCCCGTTGGATACCTGTGAGTAAATGTTGCTTGCTCAACTAGTCGTGCTGCCATGACCGGACGGGCGTCCGGCGGCTAGGGTTTTGGCCCCGGACGTCCCGGCCGAGTTCTGGGCGAGTGCAGGAGGGCGAGTGCCGCGCGAGCCGATGAACGTGGTCGACCGTGGGGCCGCCTGCCTGTTGGGCGGCGCGCTGGGCGACGCCCTCGGCGCGCCCGTCCAGTACCTCGGGTGGGCCGACATCCAGCGGGACCACGGCCCGGAGGGCGTGCTGGAGCCGCCGCGCCCCGCGCTGGTCACCGACGACACCCAGCTCACCCTGTTCACCGCCGACGGCTACCTGCGCGCCTGGGTGCGCGGTCGGAACACCGGCGAGTGGGACCCGATCGAGGTCGTCTGGCAGAGCTACCGGCGCTGGCTGACCACGCAGCAGGTCGCCGCGCCGGAGCCGGGCGCGGTCGGGCTCGTGGGCGACGAGCGGCTGTACTCCAGCCGGTCGCCGGGCCTGACGTGCCTGCGCGCGCTGGCCGCCGACACGCCGCCGACGCCCGAGCAGCCGCACAACGAGTCGTCGGGCTGCAACGGCGTCACGCGCACCGCGCCGGCCGGGTTCGCGCCGAGCGCGGAGATCGCCTACGACCTGGGCTGCCGGTTCGCCGCGCTGACCCACGGCGGCACCGGCGGGTGGGTGTCCGGCGGCGCGTTCGCGCTGCTCATCCATTTGCTGGCGGTGCGCGGCCGACCCGTGCGCGAGGCGGTGGACCAGGTCATCGGGCGCGTGCTGCGCGACGACCCGTACACCGCGAACACGCTGAACCGGGCGGTCGTGTTCGCCGACGAGCACCGGGCGCTCGGCTTCGAGTCGGTGCGGGTCGACCGGCTGGGCAGCGGCTGGACGGGGCCGGAGGCGCTGGCGATCGCCGTGCACACGGTGCTCGTGTACCCGAAGCGGTCGCAGTTCGTGGACGCGGTGCGCGCGGCGGCCAACCACTCCGGCGGCAGCGACGCGACGGCCGCGCTGACCGGGAACATCCTGGGCGCGCTGCACGGCACGGAGGCGTTGCCGAGGGACTGGCTGGCGAACCTCGAACTGGTGGACCTGCTCACCCGCCTGGGCGCGGACCTGGGCCGCTCCGTGGTCGGCCACGAGTTCGACTACAGCCAGTACGCATGAAGCCGGCCTCGGCACGCACGTTCCCGAAAGCGTGCGACCGAGGCCGGCTCTCCACGCGGTCTGCGCAGGAACACGCCCCGAGCGCGGAACCCGGCTGACCTGGCCGTGGAGCGGGAAAACCCGTGGCGGAACCGTAGCAGAGCGCGTGTGAGTGGTCACAGCCGGCCCACCCCTTGTCCGTCAGGACGGCCGGTCGTCGTCGTCCGCCGGCTCCGGCGGGTCGTCGTCCCGGTCGTCCACGCCGTACCGCTCACGCGTGCGTTCGGCGTGGTCCGGGGCGTCGTACCGCTCCAGCAGGTCCGCGACGTCGCGGCCGGACAACGGGTGGTCCTCGGGTTCGAAGGGGGCGTCGTCGGCGGCCTCGCCGACGGTGAACGGCGACAGCGGCGCGCCGGAGGCCAGCCGACGCCGCAGTCCCTCGTCCACCTCCCGGTCGCCCGCCGCCGTGAGCCGGGCGGGCGTGCCGATCAGGTCGCGCGCCTGCCCGGCGTTGTGGGCGAACCACCACACCACCACGCCGCCCGGGGTCGGCACGTCCCGCCCGAGGTGGGCGCGGACCGCGCGTTCGGCGGCGGCCTCCTCGTCCCACGCGCGCCGCCGCTCGCGGAGGTCCGCCGGTGCGGGTTCCAGCCGCACGTCCGTCGCCCAGGCCACCACGTGCCGTCCCGGGTCGTCCTCCCGTCGGGCCAGGAGGTCGGCCAACGCCTGCGTCGCGTCGGCGTCCCCCGGATGGCGACGGACGGTGAACCGCAGCGCGCGCTGCACCACGGCGTCCACGGCCACGGCGCCGGGCGCGGCGTGGTCGGCGGCGTCGGGGTGCGGCCGCCAGTGCACCGTGCAGGCGAACGTGAACCGGCGGTCGGGCAGCGCGCTCGGCAGGCTGACCGGCGGCAGCGCCCGCCACTCCGGCGCGGGCGGCACGGGCTCGCGCTCCTCCTGCCGCCGGGTCCCGGCCCGCGACCACGCCCGCCGGCGCCGGGCGACGGCCGCCGCGGCGACGAGCGCGAGCATCACGAGCGCGATCACCCACACCGCGATCGCGGCTCCGGTCGTGCCCTCGGTCATCGGCGGTCCTCCCCCGGTCGGTCGGCGGGCGCGGGCCGGCGCCCGCGCAGGGGGACGCCGGCGACGGCCCCGGCCCCGGTGACCGTGGCGACGCCGTGCCCCGCGACCGGTCGTTCCCCCTGGTCGTCGCTCGACCCCCGCGACCGGCAGGCTCCCGCTTCGGCGGCCGCCGGGGTGTCCGCCGCCGGACACTTCGGCTGTGGCGCGTGTCACACTCCGGCGTGCCGCTTCAGCGCGTCCGGGTCGGCGATCACCAGCCGCGGGCCGGGCCGCAGCGCGCCCCCCTCCTTCAGCCGCTGGAGGTGCAGCGCGACCGTGCTGCGGGCCAGGCCCAGCGCGTCGGCCACCTCCCGCTGCGAGAACGGCACGCGCGGGCTGCCGTCGTCGGCGAGCGACACGATCTCCAGCAGCAGGCGGGCGATCCGGCGTTCCGGCGGGAAGTGCACCAGCTGGACCTGGTAGGGCACGGCCTGGGACAGCTTCGACACGACGTAGTCGGTGAGCGCGCCGTGCGCGCGGTGCTCGTCCAGGAACGCGTCGAAGGCCGCCGCCGGGAGCACCCGCGTGGCGCAGCGGTCGACCGCGCGCACGGACGCGGTGCGCGGACCCGCCGACCGGACCGCGATCTCGCCGAGCAGGTCGCCCGGACCGCGCAGGGTGATCAGCAGCTGCCCGCCGTCCGGCTCCGCGCCGAGCACCTTCACCCGGCCGGACACGAGCGCCAGCACGGTCGTGCCCGGGTCGCCCTGGCGCAGCAGCCACGAGCCGGGCGGGTGCACGCGCGCCACGCCCCGGTCGAGCAGCGCCCGCCACCTCGTCTCCCCCAGCAACGCCCGGAAACCCCGCGGTGGTGTGGCAGGTGAGCCGGTCACCCACCACTGTCTACCGCAGCCGGGCGCGGCGCACCGCGCCGGTCCGCTCCCGGTCGCGAACCTGTCGGCGAGCTGTTGATCGTCACGCCGCCCGGCCGAGCGCTTCGCCCGCCGCGCGGGGGTGTCGCACCATGGGCGGGTGGACAAGGGCACCCCGGTTCGACTGCTCGTGGTGGACGACGAGCCGCACATCGCGGACCTCGTCGCGACGGTGGCGCGGTACGAGGGCTGGCAGGCGGTGACCGCGGGCAGCGGCGAGGCCGCGTTGCGGACCGCCGCCGACCTCCGCCCCGACATCATGGTGCTCGACCTGATGCTGCCCGACCTGGACGGCTTCACCGTGCTGGACCGGCTCCGGTCGTCCGGGGCGATGGTGCCGGTGGTGTTCCTGACCGCCCGCGACGGCACCGCCGACCGGGTCGCGGGCCTGACCCGCGGCGGGGACGACTACCTGGTCAAGCCGTTCTCGGTGGAGGAGCTGATGGCCCGGCTGCGGGCCGTGCTGCGGCGCTCCACCGGGCCCGCGTGGAAGCGGTCCGTGCTCGAGGTGGCCGACCTCGCCCTGGACGAGGACACCCGCGAGGTCCGGCGCGGCGGCCGGCTCGTGCCCCTCACGCCGACCGAGTACGAGCTGCTGCGCTACCTGATGCGCCGCTCGCCCGCCGTGCTGACCAAGGCCCAGATCCTCGACCACGTGTGGGAGTACGACTTCGGCGGCCGGTCCAACGTGGTCGAGCTGGTCGTCTCGCACCTGCGGCGCAAGCTGCACGACGGCGGCGCGCCGCTGATCCACACCGTGCGCGGCGTGGGCTACGCGCTGCGCCGGGCCGCGGAGTGACCCGCCGGCTGCGCCTCGGCACGCGCCTCGCGCTGGGCCTGGGCGCGCTGGCGCTCGCGGTGTTCGCGGTCGTCGGCACGGTGATGGCGCGCAGCATGCAGGACTACCTGGCGCACCGGCTGGACGACCAGATGGCGACCACGCAGTCCTCGCTGAAGAAGGACCTCGCCCGGAACGGCACGATCAAGGGCAAGGCGTACGGCTGGTTCTCGGTCGTCTACGACGTGCGCGGCGGCGAGGCGGTCCCGCGCAACGGCGAGGACCTGCCCGACGACGACCACGAGCTGACCGCGGTGGCGCTGGACGTCCGGGGCCAGGACCCGGTCTACCGCACCGAGCACCTGCGCGGCGACGGCACGTACCGGCTGCGCGGCTGCCCGGTGTCCGACGAGGTGGTGCTGGTCAGCGCCGCGCCGATGAACGACATCACCACCACGGTGCGGCGGCTCGTGCTGGTGGAGGTGGCCGCGTTCCTGCTGGCCCTGGTGGCGTTCGTGGTGATCGGGCGGGCCGTGCTGCGGCGCGGGCTGAAGCCGTTGAGCGACATGGCCCGCACCGCGCACGACATCGCGTCGCACGACCTGACCGACTCGGCCCGGCTGCCGGTGCGCGCGGAGGGCGGCGACGGCGGCGCGGAGGTCGAGGAGCTGCGCACGGCGTTCAACACGATGCTCGACCACATCGACACGTCGCTGGCCGCCCGCGCGGCCGCCGAGCAGCGGTTGCGGCGGTTCATCGCGGACGCGTCGCACGAGCTGCGCACGCCGTTGACGTCGATCCGGGGCTACGCGGACCTCTTCCGGTACGCGGCGGCGAACGCGCCCGGGGAGCGCGAGGCGCACCTGGAGAAGCTGCGGTCGGAGGCGGCGCGGATGAGCGTGCTGCTGGACGACCTGCTGCTGCTCGCCCGGCTGGACTCGGCGGAGGTCGAGACGCCGTTGCGGTTGGCCGAGGGCGACCTGGCGGCGGTGGCGCGGGAGGCGGCGGACGCCTTCCGCGCCGCCCACCCGACCCACCCGCTGGCGCTGTCCGTGCCGGACGGGCCGGTGCGGCTGGTGTTCGACCCGCTGCGGCTGCGGCAGGTGGTGGACAACCTGCTCGCCAACGCGGCCCGGCACACACCGGCGGGCACGGCGGTGTCGCTGTCGGTGTCCGCGGAGGACGGGTCGGCCGTGCTGCGGGTCGAGGACGCGGGGCCGGGCATCCCACCGGCCGACCGGCCCCGCGTCTTCGACCGCTTCTACCGGGTGGACGACTCCCGCACCCGCGACCGCGGCGGCAGCGGCCTGGGGCTCGCGGTGGTGGACTCGCTGGTCGCCGCGCACGGCGGCGCGGTGGAGCTGACCGGCGGGCCCGGGTCCACCGCCTTCACGGTGCGGCTGCCGCGCTGACCCGCCGGGGCGATCGACCTCTATAGCCTGTCCGACCGTGGGCGGGCTGCTGCGGCGGGTGCGGGCGAGGCTGGACTACGCGGCGTTCATCGGCGCGCGCGAGTGGCCGGTGCTGGTCGCGGGCGTGGGCGTGCTCCTGGGCGCGGTGACCGTGCTGCCCAGCTCGTTCGGGGTGGTGCTGTCGGTCGTCGCGCTGGTCCTCGGCGTCACGACCTTCGCCCGGGACGTGCGGCTGACGCGTGCCCGCTGGTCGGCCCACGAGTTCTCGGTGATCGCCGCCCCGTTCCCGCACGCCGAGGTGCCGCCGCCCGCCCGCTACCCGGATGCCCGGTACCTCGCGGTGCCCGGCCGCGGCACGGCGCTGGTCAGCGACGAGCTGGACGAGGCCGTGCGCGGCGCGGACCGCCCGGTCGAGGTGCTGGAGGAGCCGTACCGGCTGCCGCCGTTCCTGCGGGCCACCGCCCCGCACGTGCTGCCGCTCCGGGCTCGCGGGCGGACGCTGTTCAACGGCCGGGTCGTCGGGCTGCTCGACGAGCCCGCGGGCACGGGGCCGGTGCGGCTGCGCCACGCCCGGTTCTTCGACGGCGAGTGCTCGAACGAGCTGTGCTCGCTGCGGATCGTGGACCGCGCGTCCGGCGAGGAGTTCGACCCGCGCCGAAGGCTGCTCACCGACCCGGAGGGCCGGGTGCGGCCGCTCGCGGGCAGCGAACTGGCCGACCTGGTCGGCATCTCCACGATCGCGACGACCACCGACGACCACCTCGTGCTCGTCGTCCAGTCGCAGCGGAACACCGCCAGCCCGCTGCTGCTCGCGCCGTCCGGCAGCGGGACGCTGGAGCCCCGCGACCTCGCCGGCACGCTGCACGCGTCCGTGCGCGCCGGCATGGAGCGCGAGCTGCGCGAGGAGACCGGCCTGCGCGCCGAGGAGATCGGCTCGACCCGCGTGGTCGGTTTCGCCCGCTGGATGGAACGGGGCGCGAAGCCGGAGTTCTTCGGCGTCACCGCGCTCACGGTGAGCAGCGCGGACGTACGGGGACGCCGCGCGAAGGGCGCGGAACGCCTCTACAGCTCGCCCGTGCTGGTCGTGCCGTTCGACCTGGCGGCGGCGGGACGGCGGCTCGCCGCCGGCGCGGACCTCCTGGCGTGCGTGCCGGAGAGGGTCCGCGACGACGGTTCGCTGCCGCTGCTGCTCGCGATCAGGGCCGCCGCTTCAGCGGGCGCTCGATGACTCCGCCCACAGGTCGATGCCGGAGTCGACCGCGTGCACGTCGATCCGCTCCAGCTCGTCGTCGGTGAGCGGCGGGCCGTCCAGCGCGGCCACGTTGGCCTCCAGCTGCGCCACGCTGCTCGCGCCGATGAGCACCGAGGTGACCCGCTCGTCGCGCAACGCCCAGGTCAGCGCGAGCTGCGCCAACGACTGCCCGCGGCCGGCCGCGATCTCGTTCAGGGCGCGCACGTGCGCGAGGTTGGCCTCGCTGAGCAGGTCACCGGACAGCGACTTGCCCTGCGTGGCGCGGGAGCCCTCGGGCACGCCGTCCAGGTACTTGTCGGTCAGCATGCCCTGCGCCAGCGGCGAGAACGCGATGCAGCCGACGCCCAGCTCGCCCAGCGCGTCCAGCAGGTCCTCCTCGATCCACCGGTTGAGCATCGAGTAGGAGGGCTGGTGGATGAGCAGCGGCACGCCCGCCGAGCGCAGCAGCTCGGCCGCCTCGCGGGTCTTGCCGGCCGAGTAGGACGAGATGCCCACGTAGAGGGCCTTGCCCTGCTGCACGGCGCTGACCAGCGCGCCGACCGTCTCCTCCAGCGGCGTCTCGGGGTCGAACCGGTGCGAGTAGAAGATGTCGACGTAGTCCAGGCCGAGCCGGGACAGCGACTGGTCCAGTGAGGACAGCAGGTACTTGCGGGAGCCCCACTCGCCGTAGGGGCCGGGCCACATGTCGTAGCCCGCCTTGGTGGAGATCACCAGCTCGTCGCGGTGGGGGCGCAGGTCGTCGGCCACCATCCGGCCGAAGTTGACCTCCGCCGAACCGTAGGGCGGGCCGTAGTTGTTGGCCAGGTCGAAGTGCGTGATGCCGAGGTCGAACGCCCGGCGCACGATCGCCCGGCCCGTCTCGTAGGGCCGGTCGTCGCCGAAGTTGTGCCACAGCCCGAGTGACACGGCGGGCAGCTTGAGTCCGCTGCGCCCGCACCGTCGGTAGGTCATCCGGTCGTACCGCGAGGCGTCGGGTAGGTAGGCCATGCGCTCACCTTGACACGCCGCACGGCGGCACGCGGCACGGCGCGACGGCCCGGTTCGGCGGTCGCGGTTCGGCCCGGCGGCCCCGGGCGGGGGTGGCCTGCGGGACGGCTCGCGGCCCGGCGGCGGGCGTGGGCGGGGTCCGTGACGCCGGAGGTGGGCGTGGGTGGTCGCGGGGGTCGGGCCGCCGGTCGGCGCGGCACCGGGCACGCCGGCGGTATATGATCTTGAACCTGCGGCCTGACCAGGGTCTTCCCGGTCGGGACCGTCCCACTCGGAGCCGGTGGCGGGACTTGAACCCGCAACCTTTCGCTTACAAGGCGAGTGCTCTGCCAATTGAGCTACACCGGCGTGGCCCGGAGGCCGGGAACATCGTAAGCGCCCGCACGGGGTGCTACCTGCGGCGAACGGTCTGCTCACGGTGGGCCGGCGTTGGTCCGTCCGGAGGTCGCGGGTACCGTCCGGGTGGCGTCGGGAACCCGTATAACCGCTGGCCAGCGCCATCAACAGTGATGAACGCACAGTGATCGAATCACCTGGTCAAGGTACCCCTTACGAGGGTGGCGCATACCACAGCTACGGGTGTGGCACGGTCGGGCGTGGCGGGCACGAGCGAAGGAGGTGACGCCGGGTGCGGCTGTGGCGCCGGCGGTCGCGGGACACCGGGCCGGCCCGACCGGTCGAGGGACCGTCCCTTCCGGACGACTCCACCGTCCACCTGGTACTCGACCTGGCGCTGCGCGTCGGCGAGGCGCAGATGGCGGGCGGCGCGGGCGCGGCCGACGTGACGGCCACCATCCTGTCGGTCGCGGCCGCGTACGGCCTGCCGCACACCGAGGTGGACGTCATCTACACGTCGGTCACCGTGACCTGCCACCGCGGCACGGAGGCCGCCCCGGTCACGTCCATGCGCGTGGTGCGCAACCGGGGCGTGGACTACACCCGGCTCGCGGCGGTGGAGGACCTGATCCGGCGGATCGTGGACAAGCGGATCACCGCCGCGGACGCGTCCGCCGAGATCGACCGGATCAGCCGCGCCGGCCACCCGTACCCCCGGTGGGTCGCCACGCTCGCGTGGGCGGGCATGGCGGGCGCGGTGGCGTTCCTGGTCGGCGGCGGCCCGCTGCTGGCCGGCACGGCCGCGGCGGTGACCGCGCTGATCGACCGCGTCGGCCGGCTGCTCAACCGGCGCGAGCTGCCGTTCTTCTTCCAGCAGGTGGTGGGCGGCGCGCTGGCCACCACGGTGGCGATGGTGATGTACGCGACCGGCGCGGCCCCGTCCCTGCGGCCGTCCCTGCTCGTGGCGACCGGCATCGTGGTGCTGCTGTCCGGGCTGTCCCTGGTCGGCACCGTCCAGGACGCCATCACCGGCTACAACGTCACCGCCGCCGGCCGCACGGTGGAGGTCGCGCTGCTCACCGCGGGGCTCATCGCGGGGGTCGCGCTCACCCTGCGGGCGGGCGTGCAGTTCGGCGTGCGGACGACCATCACCGAGCCGCTGCCGCCGCTGATCTCCGACGTGCCGGTGCAGCTCCTGGCCGGCGCGGCCACGTCCGCGTTCTTCGCCCTGGCCAACTACGCGCCGCCGCGCACGCTGCCCATGGCGGCCGCCGCGGGCGCGCTCGGCGCGAGCACGTTCGGCCTGCTCACGCTGGTCGGCGTCAACACCGTCACGGCCGCCGCCGCGGCGGCCACCCTGGTCGGCTTCGGCGGCACGGTCGTCTCCCGCCGGCTGAAGACGCCGCCGCTGCTCGTGGCGGTGGCCGGCATGGTGCCGCTGCTGCCGGGCTGGACCATCTACCGCGGCCTCTACCAGCTCACCGCCGAGGCGGACGCGACGGGCATCTCGACCCTCGCGCTGGCCGCCGGCACGGCCCTCGCGCTGGCGAGCGGCGTCGTCCTGGGTGAACATCTGGGGCGACCGGTCCGCACCGGTCTCCGCCGGTTGGCGGCCCGTTCCCGCCGCTGAGGTGCTGAACACCGCGTTTCCAGGTGAGATCGCCCACCTGACGGTCTTTCGTCAAGTCAACACAGTGTGACGGGCCTGACGACAGGGCATCCAACCTGCGGTTTCCCACTAACCTCGACGGTGGGCGAGACGAATCCCTTAGGAGGCGCTACCCGGTGAGCAGCATTGGCGAGAACGGCGCGGACTTCCTGGTCGTGGCCAACCGCCTACCGGTTGACCTGGAGCGCCTGCCGGACGGCACGCAGCGCTGGAAGCACAGCCCCGGCGGCCTGGTGAGCGCCCTGGAACCGTTCCTGCGCACGCACAGCGGCGCGTGGATCGGCTGGCCCGGCATCCCGGACGCCGAGGTGGACGCGTTCGAGGAGGACGGCCTGCAACTGCACCCGGTGACGTTGAGCGCCACCGAGGTCGCCGACTACTACGAGGGCTTCTCCAACGGCACGCTGTGGCCGCTCTACCACGACGTGGTCGCGCCGCCCGCGTTCCACCGGCGGTGGTGGAACGCCTACGTGCGGGTCAACCAGCGGTTCGCCGACGTGACGGCGAAGGTCGCCGCCCAGGGCGCGACCGTGTGGGTGCAGGACTACCAGCTCCAGCTCGTGCCGGCGATGCTGCGCGAGCTGCGCCCGGACCTGCGCATCGGCTTCTTCCTGCACATCCCGTTCCCGCCGGTGGAGCTGTTCATGCAGCTGCCGTGGCGCACGGAGATCATCCGCGGGCTGCTCGGCGCGGACCTGGTCGGCTTCCACCGGCCCGGCGGCGCGCAGAACTTCCTGTGGCTGGCCCGCCGCCTGGTGGGCCTGGAGCCGAGCCGCGGCGCGGTCGGCGTGCGGACCCGGCCCGGTGTCGTGCAGGTCGGTGACCGCACTGTGCGGGTAGGGGCATTCCCGATTTCCATCGATTCCGCGGGACTGGACGCGCTGGCGCGCGACAAAGAGGTCCAGAAACACGCCCGGCAAATTCGCGAAGACCTCGGGAACCCGAAGAAGATCCTGCTCGGCGTGGACCGCCTGGACTACACCAAGGGCATCGACGTGCGGCTGCGCGCGCTGCACGAACTGCTCGCCGACGGCCGGGTCGACCCCGCCGACGTGACCATGGTCCAGCTCGCCACGCCCAGCCGCGAGCGCGTCGAGCACTACAAGCAGATGCGCGGCGAGATCGAGCAGGCGGTCGGCCGGATCAACGGCGAGTTCTCCACCGTGGGCCACCCCGTGGTCCACTACCTGCACCAATCGGTCAACCGGCGGGAGTTGACCGCGTTCATGTCGGCGGCGGACGTCATGGTGGTGACTCCGGTGCGTGACGGCATGAACCTCGTCTGCAAGGAGTACGTCGCCACGCGCTACGACCTCGGCGGCGCGCTGGTGCTCTCCGAGTTCGCCGGCGCGGCGGCCGAGCTCACGAGCGCGTTCCTCGTCAACCCCCACGATCTGGACGGCGTGAAGAACGCGTTGGAAGCCGCCCTCACGGTGGATCCGGCGGAAGGCCGCCGTAGGATGCGCGCGCTGCGCCGCCAAGTCCTCACGCACGACGTCGACCGCTGGGCTCGATCGTTCCTTGATGCCTTGGGCGCGCAGTCCACGATCTGAATCAGTTCAGACGAGAATACCCACCCTGTCCCACCGAGCATTGAGGAGGGGCGTTGACCGCCGAGGCCCTCCCCGCCGAACTTCGTCGTGCGATCGTGCAGTTGGCACGCACACCGCGCCTGCTGGTCGCCTGCGACTACGACGGGACATTGGCTCCGATCGTGGCCAACCCAGAGGACGCCCGCCCGCTGCCCGAGTCGGTGGGCGCCCTGCGCTCCCTGGCCGGTCTGCACGAGACGACGACGGCGGTGATCTCCGGGCGCGCGCTGCGCGACCTGGCGACGCTGTCGCGCCTGCCGTCCGAGGTGCACCTGGTGGGTTCCCACGGATCGGAGTTCGACGTCGGCTTCGTCCACGCGCTGGACGCCGACGCCAAGCAGCTCCACCGCCGCCTGGAAACCGAGTTGGAGGGCATCGTCGCCGGTCACGACGGCGTTGGCCTCGAGGTGAAGCCCGCGAGCATCGCGGTGCACGTGCGCCGCGCGGACCCCGCCGTGGGGGAGCGGGTGCTGGACGCCGTGCGCACCGGACCGGCCACCTGGGACGGCGTGCAGGTCACCGAGGGCAAGGCCGTGATCGAGCTGGCCGTGGTGCAGACCGACAAGGGCCACGCCCTCGACGTCCTGCGGCACCGCGCGTCGGCGACCGCGGCCGTCTTCGTCGGTGACGACGTGACCGACGAGAAAGCGTTTGCCCGGCTGAGCGGGCCGGACGTCGGCATCAAGGTCGGCGACGGCGAGTCGCTGGCCCAGTACTCCGTCTCCGACACGCTCGACGTGGCCACCGTGCTCGCGTTCCTGCTGGAGGAGCGGCGCGCGTGGCTGCACGGCGACCAGGCCGTGCCGATCGAGCGGCTGACCATGCTCGCCAACGAGCGGTCCGTGGCGCTGCTGACCCCGGACGCCCGGGTCAACTGGCTGTGCCACCCGGAGCCGGACTCGGCGGCGGTGTTCGCCGACCTGCTCGGCGGGCCGTCCGCGGGCCACTTCTCGATCAAGCCCGAGCACGGCTCGCTGCCCCTGGGCCAGCGGTACGTGCCCGGCACGATGATCGTGGAGACCCGCTGGTCGCGCCTCCTGGTCACGGACTACCTGGACCACGACCTGGCCTCGCACCGCACCGACCTGGTGCGGCGCATCTCCGGCTCCACCAACGCGGTGATCACGTTCGCGCCGCGGCCGGAGTTCGGCCAGGTGCCGGTGCGGCTGCTGCGCGAGCGCGACGGCCTGCGGGTCGTCGGCACCTCGGACCCGATGGTGCTGCGCTCGCCCGGCGTCGACTGGCAGATCACGTCCGACGGCATCCAGGAGACCGCGACGGCGGTCGTGCGCCCGCGCGAGGGCGCGCCGATCCTGCTGGAGCTGCGCTGCGGCACGGACGACCTGTCCGAGGCCACCCTGGGCGAGCCGGAGCGGCGCGCGCGGGCCGGCGCGTTCTGGTCGGACTGGGCGGCGACGCTGAAGCTGCCGCCGGTCGAGTCCGACCTGGTGCTGCGGTCGGCGTTGACGCTGAAGGGCCTGGTGCACCACGACACCGGCGCGATCATGGCCGCGGCCACCACCTCGCTGCCCGAGGAGCTGGGCGGCATCCGGAACTGGGACTACCGGTACTGCTGGCTGCGCGACGCGGCCCTGACCGCCCAGGCCCTGGTGTCGGTCGGCTCGCTGGGCGAGGCGGAGGCGTTCCTCGGCTGGGTGCACGGGGTGCTGTCGACCCTGCCCGGCCCGGAGCGGCTGCACCCGCTCTACACGCTCCAGGGCACCATGCTGGGCGCCGAGGCGGTCATCGACACGCTGCCCGGGTACGCCGGGTCGCGGCCGGTGCGCGTCGGCAACCTCGCCAACCAGCAGGTGCAGCTCGACGTGTTCGGCCCCGTGGTGGACCTCGTCGTGCAGCTCGCCGCCGCGCGCGGCTCGCTGACCGACAAGGACTGGCTGATGGTGCAGGCGATGGCCGAGGCGGTCGCCCGCCGCTGGCACGAGCCCGACCACGGCATCTGGGAGGAGCGGCACGCCCCTCGTCACCACGTGTACTCGAAGGTCATGTGCTGGGTGACGCTCGACCGGGCGGTGAAGCTGGCCGAGGCGTACGGGCGCGACATCGACCCGTCGTGGCCGGTGCTGCGCGACACCATCGCCAACGACGTGCTCAAGCACGGGTGGAGCGAGGAGGCCCAGTCGTTCACCACCGCGTACGACGGCGACGACCTCGACGCGGCGTCGCTGCACGTCGGCCTGTCGGGCCTGATCGACCCGACGGACGACCGGTTCCAGGCCACGGTGACCGCGATCGAGGCCGAGCTGCGGTCCGGGTCCACCGTGTACCGGTACCGGCGCGACGACGGCCTGCCCGGCGACGAGGGCGGCTTCCACCTGTGCGCGGCCTGGATGATCGAGGCGTACCTGCTCACCGGGCGGCGCACCGAGGCCGAGGAGCTGTTCGCGCAGATGGTGGACGCGGCCGGGCCGACGGGCCTGCTGCCCGAGGAGTACGACCCGATCGCGGAGCGCTCCCTGGGCAACCACCCGCAGGCGTACAGCCACCTGGGCCTGATCCGCTGCGCCCAGCTCCTGGCGGCCGGCCGGTAGGCGTGGCACGACGGCGCCCGGCCACGCGGTCGGGCGCCGTCGGCTACTTCTTCAGCTTCAGCAGGTTCAGGGCCTCGTACAGGTCGTGCGCGACGAGCGCCCGCGTGCCCTGCGGCAGCGGCCCGGCGTCCGGCGGCACCAGGGCCTTGGTGAAGCCGAGCCGGGCGGCCTCGGTGAGCCGGCGGCCGACGCCGTTGACCCGGCGCAGCTCGCCGGACAGGCCCACCTCGCCGACCACCACCAGGTCGTGCGGCAGGGGCAGGTCGCCCGCCGCCGAGGCGACCGCCAGCGCCACCGCCAGGTCCACCGCGGGCTCGACGAGCCGCATGCCGCCGACCGTGGCGGTGAAGACGTCCTTGTTGCCGAGCGCCACCCGGCCGCGCTTCTCCAGCACGGCGAGGACCATGGCCAGCCGCGCCGAGTCCAGACCGCTCACCGCGCGCCGCGGCGCGGGCAGCGCGGTCGGCGCGACCAGCGCCTGCACCTCGCCCAGCATGGGCCGCTTGCCCTCCACGACGACCGTGACGGCGGTGCCGGACACCGCCTGGTCGCGGCGGTGCAGGAACAGGCCGGACGGGTCCGGCACGCCCGCGATGCCGTCGTCGCGCAGCTCGAAGCAGCCGACCTCGTCGGCCGGGCCGAACCGGTTCTTCACCCCGCGCAGCAGCCGCAGCGTCGAGTGGCGGTCGCCCTCGAACTGCAGCACCACGTCCACCAGGTGCTCCAGCACCCGCGGCCCGGCGACCGAGCCCTCCTTGGTCACGTGGCCGACCAGCACGACGGGCAGCCCGCGCTCCTTGGCGACCGCGATGAGGCCGGCCGTGACCGCGCGCACCTGGCTGACCCCGCCGGGCGCGCCGTCGACCGCGGGCGACGACATGGTCTGCACGGAGTCCACGATCAGCATGCTCGGCTTGACCGCGTCCACCTGGCCGAGGACGGCGGAGATGTCGCTCTCCGCGGCCAGGTAGATCTCGTCGTGCAGGTTGCCGGTGCGGTCGGCCCGCAGCCGCACCTGGCCCGCCGACTCCTCGCCGGTCACGTAGAGGCAGCGGCCGACCGACAGCGCCCACTGGTGCGCGACCTCCAGCAGCAGGGTCGACTTGCCGACCCCCGGCTCGCCCGCGAGCAGCACCACGGCCCCCGGCACCAGCCCGCCGCCGAGCACCCGGTCCAGCTCCAACACCCCGGTCGAGACGGCGCGCGCGGACTCGATGTCCACCTGCGCGATGGGGCGCGCCTCGCTGCTCGGCGTGCCAGCGAGGAACCGCGGCGCGGCGGAGGCGCCCCGCTCCTCCACCGTGCCCCACGCCTGGCACTCCGGGCACCGCCCGACCCACTTGGCCACCTCGTGCCCGCACTCGGCGCAGCGGTACGTCGGCCTGGCCACCCGTGCTGTCTTCGCCACGCCCCGGAGGCTATCCGTCGGCACCGACACCGACCGCGACCCGGCGACGCACGGCCCGGCGGCGCTGTGGCGCACGACCCGGCGGCCCGGCGACGCACGGCCCGGCGTCCCGGCGGCGCGCACGGCCCCGGCGTCCTCGCGGTGCACCACCCGGAACCCGGCCGGGGCACAGCCCGGAAGCCCGGCGCACGGCCCGGCGTCTCTCGCGGGAGCGGCGACTCCCCGGCCGTGACCGGTTTCACGCCTCCGGGTCGCCGCGCGGGGACCGGCGGTGACTCCCCCGGCCGCGAACGACCGCAGGGGCCCCCGGAACGGGGACCCCTGCGGGAACGATCAGGTGGTTCAGTGCTCCGAGGAGCCGTCGGGGCGCGGCTCGGGGCTCGCGCCGATCGGCAGCTGGAGGGTGACCTCGCCCGCCTTCTCGAACAGGAACGTGACCCGGATCGTCTCACCGGGCCGCAGCGGCTTGGTCAGGCCCTTCAGCACGATCTTCACCACGCCGGGCTCGGTCGGGTCCACGGACGACGGCAGCTTCGTCCGCGTCGTGGGCGGGTTCGAGATGGACGTGTTGTCGCCGGAGGTCGGCGTCGTCGAACCGGACGCCGACGACCCCGTCGTGGTCGTGGTCGTCGCGGCCGAGCCGGACGGCGTGGTGGTCGTGGTCGCCGTCGAGTGCGAGTCCGAAGGCGACGAAGACGACGTCGGCCGGCTCGTCGTGGTCTGGTGGCTGCCCGCGTCGTCCTGGTCCGCGCCGCTCACCACGGACGAGCCGGGCTCCAGCCGGGTGTCGCCGGTGATCTCGGCGGGCGCGGACGCCTCGCTGGTCACGCCCACCAGCGTGTCCACGTCGGCGCCGTTGTTCGCGATCACCACCACGATCGGCGCGGAGTCGCCCTGCTCGTAGGACCCGTGCGCGACCGGGAACAGGAACTGCGCGTCACGGACGGCGATGTCGCCCACCTGCCCGCTGGCCCCGTTGACGGCGGCCACCTGGGTGTCCGTCTGCGTGACCTGACCGGCGCTGCAACCTGCGGCGGCCAGGCCGAGGCCCGTCGCCAGGGCGGCCACGACGGCCAGGCGGCGCGGCGCTGTGGACTTCTGGAGTGCGCGATCCACGGCTGCTCGGATCCTTCCCGGTGTGCTGACGAGGCGGGGTCGTACCCGGTGGTAACGGGTCCCACCACCGGTGGAGGAGCCTAACGGGGCGCGCCCGGACCTGCGGCACGTGGTGCCCCGGAGGGGTCCGCGACCGTCCCGCGCACGTCCACTGTGGAGCAAGATCGACCCCGGGCGTTGCATGCGACCGGGTGATTTGTCAACCCCCTGCGCGGCCCTGACCAGCGCGAACCGATCTCCGGACGCCGAAGAGGGGATTGCTCGACGTGTTAGGATGGGGTTAGCGAAAGGGGCAGAGGACACATGGTTTTCAAGGTCGGAGAGACCGTCGTCTACCCGCACCACGGTGCCGCTCTCATCGAAGCAATCGAGACCCGTGTGATCAAGGGCGAGGAGAAGAAGTACCTCGTCCTCAAGGTTGCCCAGGGCGACCTCACGGTTCGCGTCCCCGCCGACAACGCCGAGATCGTGGGCGTGCGCGACGTCGTCGGCCAGGAGGGTCTCGACAAGGTCTTCGAGGTCTTGCGTGCTCCCCACACCGAGGAGCCGACCAACTGGTCCCGGCGGTACAAGGCCAACCTCGAGAAGCTCGCGTCCGGCGACGTGAACAAGGTGGCCGAAGTGGTGCGCGACCTCTGGCGGCGCGAGAAGGATCGCGGTCTGTCCGCTGGTGAGAAGCGGATGCTGGCGAAGGCTCGACAGATACTGGTTAGCGAACTGGCGCTGGCCGAGGGCACGGACGAGGACAAGGCCGAGGTCCTCCTCGACGAGGTCCTCGCCACCGCGTCCTGATCGTTCCACCCGACAAATCCGGAAACCGCGAACATGGGTGTGGTCGCGCTCGTGCCCGCGGCGGGCCGGGGTGAGCGGTTGGGCTACGGCATGCCCAAGGCGCTCGTGCCGGTCGACGGCGTTCCGCTGCTCGTGCGTGCGGTGCGCGGCCTGTTCGACTCCGGTCGCGTGCGGCACGTGGTGATCGCCGCACCCGCGTCCGATGTGGACGTGGTGAGAACCGTCACCGCCCCGTTGGCCCCGGCCGACGGGGCGGTTCACGTCGTGCCGGGCGGCGCCGAGAGGTCGGACTCGGTGCGCCTGGCCCTAACGTACGCGCTGCGCGAGGTCCCGGACACTTCGATCGTGCTCGTTCACGACGCGGCCCGCGCGTTCACCCCGCCGGCCGTGGTGCGGGCCGTGGCGGACGCCGTCGCCGCAGGTCACGAGGCCGTCATCCCGGTGCTGCCGGTCGCGGACACGGTGAAGCAGGTCGACGCGGGCGGTGTGGTGGTCGCCACACCGGACCGCGCGGCCCTGCGGATCGTGCAGACGCCCCAGGGTTTCGACGCCGCCGTGCTGCTGCGCGCGCACGAGGCCGCGCACCGGGCCGGCCTGGGCGCGACGGACGACGCGGGGCTGGTGGAGCGGCTCGGCGTGCCGGTCGCCACCGTCCCCGGCCACCCGGACGCGATGAAGATCACCACGAGGTTCGACCTGGCGGTGGCCGAGGCCCTGCTGGTCGGCGGCGGAGGAGAGCAGTGATCCCCAGGGTGGGCATCGGCACGGACGTCCACCAGGTGGAACGCGGCCGGGAGTGCTGGCTGGCCGGCCTGCGGTGGGACGGCGTCGACGGCTGCGCCGGCCACTCGGACGGCGACGTGGCCGCGCACGCGCTGTGCGACGCGCTGCTGTCCGCCGCCGGCCTGGGCGACCTGGGCTCGGTGTTCGGCACGAGCGACCCGCGCTGGTCCGGGCGGCACGGCGTCGAGTTCCTGGCCGAGGCGCGACGCCTGGTCGAGGAGGCCGGCTACCGGGTCGGCAACGCGGCCGTGCAGGTCATCGGCAACGCGCCCCGGATCGGCAAGCGCCGGGACGAGGCGCAGCGGGTGCTGTCCGAGGCGGTCGGCGGCCCGGTGTCGGTCAGCGGCACGACGACCGACGGCCTGGGGCTGACCGGGCGCGGCGAGGGCATCGCCGCGGTCGCCACGGCGCTGCTCGTGCCGGCGGCACTAGCCTGACCACATGTCGATCACCCTCAGCGCGGCGACCCGCGCTCTCCTCGACGGTCGGAACTACGCGGCGCTCGCCACGCTGAACCCCGACGGCAGCCCGCAGACATCGGTGGTGTGGGTGACCCGCGACGGCGACGACCTGCTGATCTCGACGCTGCGCGACCGCGCCAAGGCGCGCAACCTCGCCCGCGACCCGCGGGCCAGCGTGAGCGTGTGGAGCAGCGACGACGAGGAGCGGTACGCGGAGATCCGCGGCACCGTGACGATCACCGAGGACGTCGGCCGCGCGGTGACCAACGCCCTGGCCCACAAGTACCACGGCCGGGACTTCCCGCCGGACGCCCCCGGCCACGTCCGCGTGGTGCTGCGGCTGACGCCGGAGAAGGTCACCGGCAACGCCGCCTAGCCGCAGCGGTCCCATCATCCCGACATCCCGCCCCGGCTCCCGGGCGCGGGGGTCGCGGTGAGCCTGGTCTCGGTTCGCCGGCTTCCCGAGACCTCGGAGGTCCGGACCACGTAGCGTGGTTCCGTGACGATCCGCGCCGTGCTGTTCGACTTCTCCGGCACCCTGTTCCGCTTGGAGCACGAGTCGCTCGCCGCGCACGCCGCGCTGATGCGCGCGCTCACCGCGCCGGTCGGCGTGGCGGACGGGCTCGACGTCGACCCCGAGCAGTGGGAGCGCCGCGACCTCGACCCCGTCGCCCACCGCGACCTGCACCTCGCGGTGCTCGCGAAGGCGGGGGCCAAGGACCCGGCCCGCTTCTACGCCGACCTGTGCAGCCCGCCGTTCTGGCAGCCGTACCCGGACACGGCGCAGGCGCTGGGCACCGAGCTGCCGACCGCGGTCGTGAGCAACATCGCCTGGGACATCAGCGCCGTCTTCGCACGTCACGGCGTGGACACGCGGGTGGACGAGTACGTCCTCTCCTACCGGGAGGGCTTCGTCAAGCCGGACCCGAAGATCTTCCGGATCGCCTGCGACCGGCTGGGCGTGCACCCCAGCGAGGCGCTGATGATCGGCGACAGCGCGGAGGCCGACGGCGGCGCGGCGGCGATCGGCTGCGCGGTCGAGATCGTCGAGCCCCTGCCGACGGGCAGCCGGCCGGACGCGCTCCTGCAGGTGCTCCGCAAGCACATTTGACCGGGCGATTCAACCCCGTGTGGTCAACGCCCGTACCATTCTCACGTGAGCCTCCACCTCTTCGACACCGCGACCCGGTCCATGCGGGAGTTCGTCCCGCAGGTCAGTGGAACGGCGTCGATCTACGTCTGTGGGGCCACGGTGCAGGGCGTTCCGCACATCGGCCACGTGCGCAGCGGCCTCAACTTCGACGTGCTGCGCCGCTGGCTGGGCCGTGACGGCTCGACCGTGACGCTGGTGCGCAACGTCACCGACATCGACGACAAGATCCTGGCCAAGGCCGCCGAGCACGGCGCCGAGTGGTGGGACTGGGCGTACCGGCACGAGCGCGCGTTCGACCAGGCCTACGACGCGCTGGGCTGCCTGCCCGCGTCGTACTCGCCGCGCGCGACGGGCCACGTCACGCAGATGGTCGAGCTGATGGAGCGGCTGGTCGAGAAGGGCCACGCGTACGCCGCCGACGGCGACGTGTACTTCTCGGTGACGTCGTTCCCGGAGTACGGCGCGTTGTCCGGGCAGAAGCCCGACGAGGTGCACCAGGGCGAGTCCGCCGCGACCGGCAAGCGCGACCCGCGCGACTTCACGCTGTGGAAGGCGGCGAAGCCGGGCGAGCCGTCGTGGCCGACGCCGTGGGGTCCGGGCCGGCCGGGCTGGCACCTGGAGTGCTCGGCGATGGCGACCGCGTACCTGGGCGGCACGTTCGACATCCACGGCGGCGGCATCGACCTGATCTTCCCGCACCACGAGAACGAGCAGGCGCAGTCGCGGGCCGCGGGCGACGGGTTCGCCCGGTACTGGATGCACAACGCGTGGGTGACCCTCAGCGGCGAGAAGATGTCGAAGTCGCTGGGCAACACGGTGTCGATCCCGGCGATGCTGGAGCGGGTGCGCGCGCCCGAGCTGCGGTACTACCTGGTTGGGCCGCACTACCGGTCGGCGATCGAGTACTCCCCCGAGGCGTTGGGCGAGTCCGTGTCGGCCTACCGGCGGATCGAGTCGTTCCTGCGGCGCGTGGTGGAGCGGACCGGGGCGATCGGCGCGGAGGGCGAGCTGTCGCCCGCGTTCGTGGCGTCGATGGACGACGACATGGGCACGCCCGGCGCGTTGGCCGCGATCCACAAGCGGGTCCGCGAGGGCAACACGGCGCTGGAGTCCGCGGACGACCTGGGCGCGCGGGCCGCCGCCGAGTCGGTGCGGGCGATGACCGGCCTGCTCGGGTTGGACCCGCTGTCGCCGCTGTGGCACGACGCCGCCGCGGGCGGCGCGGGTGGGCGCGCGTTGGGCGTGCTGGTGGAGCGGCTGCTGGAGGAGCGGTCGCGGGCCCGCAAGGAGCGGGATTTCGCGCGCGCGGACGCGCTGCGCGATCACCTCCTGCTGGCCGGTATCGCCGTCGAGGACACCCCCGACGGTCCGTTGTGGACGTTGAAGGACGACTGAGCTCGTGGCTGGTAACTCCAAGCGCCGGGGCGCGATGCGCAACCCGGGCTCCAAGAAGGGCGCGGTCGTCGGTTCCGGCGGGCAGAAGTCCAAGGGCCTGCAGGGCAAGGGCCCGACGCCGAAGGCGGTCGACCGCCCGAACCACCCCGCGCACCGGCGGGCGGCCGCGGCGGCGAAGGCCGAGCAGGTCCGCGCGCAGCGGCGCAAGGCGGCCGAGAACGGCCCGGAGACCGTGGCCGGGCGCAACCCGGTGGTCGAGTGCCTGCGGGCCGGGATCCCGGCGACGGCGCTGTACGTGGCGCTGGGCATCGACGCGGACGACCGGGTCGCCGAGGCGGTGCAGCTGGCGGCCACGCGGGGCATCTCCGTGCTGGAGGTGCAGCGCGGCGAGCTGGACCGCATCACCGGCGGCGCGGTGCACCAGGGCCTCGGCCTGCAGGTGCCGCCGTACGAGTACGCCGAGCCGCGCGAGCTGCTGCGGATCGCGAACCAGTCCGGCCGGCCGCCGTTGCTGGTGGCGTTGGACGGCGTGACCGACCCGCGCAACCTGGGCGCGGTGGTGCGGTCGGCGGCGGCGTTCGGCGCGCACGGGATCGTGCTGCCGCAGCGGCGTTCGGCGGGGATCACCGCCGTGGCGTGGCGGACCAGCGCGGGCACGGCGGCGCGGATGCCGATCGCGGTGGCGACGAACCTGACCCGGCAGCTCAAGGAGTGGGCCGAGGCGGGGCTGATGGTGGTCGGCCTGGACGCGGACGGCGACGTCGACGTGGACGGCCTGGACCTCGCCACCGGCCCGCTGGTGGTCGTGGTGGGCTCGGAGGGGCGCGGGCTGTCGCGGCTGGTCAAGGAGACGTGCGACCAGACCGTGTCCATCCCGATGGCGGCCGGCGTGGAGTCGCTGAACGCCTCCGTGGCCGCCGGCGTGGTGCTGGCCGAGATCGCCCGCAGGCGTCGCCTGGACGTCCGCGCCTGAGCCCTGCTCCCCCCGCCCACGCCCGGCGGGTGCCGCCGCTCACGCTCGCGGCTGCCGCCGTTCGCGCCTACCCGCCCACGCTCACCGGAGGCCGCCGCTCAGGCTCCGCAGGGGTACCCGCCCAGGGGACCCCTGCTTTGATCCTGCCGGCCACGACCGACAAAACCGAGCGGTGGGCGGCGGCCTGTGGACAACTCGGCGGGACGGTGTTCGGCGGGCGTCCGTGCCCTGGGGCGGCTCGTCGTGCGGGCGGGCGGCCGCGGAGAGGTTCGAACGCGTCGAGCCGTGCGCGGACGGCCGGTGTGCGGACAGGCCGGTGGGTGGTGTGGTCGCCGTCGTGTCCCATCCCTCCGCGGACGGCTCCGGCGGCCGTCCAGGGCACCGGTGTACGGGCCGAAAGCGCCGGTCACCGGGCGTCCGCTGTGAAGTGCGCCGGTTTGTCCGCCGAACCGCTCCCAGCCCCGTGGGCGGCGGATAAGGTCTGCGGCGATGTCCTTCGCCAGCCCGTTGTTCCTGTGGTTCTTCCTGCCGGTCGTGCTCGCGGCCGTCCTCGTCGCGCCCCGGAACCGGCGCAACGCCGTGGTCGCGGTGGCGAGCCTGCTGTTCTACGTCTCCGGCGCGGGCGGGACGACGGTGTTGCTGCTCGTCTGCATGGTGGTCAACTACCTGGCCGGGCGGCGGCTCGAACCCGGGGCCCCGGGCGACCGCAGGCTGGTCCTGGTCGGCTCCATCGCGCTCAACCTCGGCGTCCTGCTGGTCTGGAAGTACGCGGGCTTCGCCACGCAGCAGCTGCACGACATCGCGACCGTCGTCGGCGCGGACCTGCCCGTGGTCCACCTCGCGCTGCCGATCGGCATCTCGTTCTACACGTTCCACCACATCTCGTACGTGGTCGACGTGTACCGCGGCGAGCGGCCGGCGCTGCGCGAGCCGGTCGCGTTCGTCACCTACATCGCG
Source organism: Actinosynnema sp. NPDC059335 (assembly GCF_042752395.1). Lineage (NCBI taxonomy): Bacteria > Bacillati > Actinomycetota > Actinomycetes > Pseudonocardiales > Pseudonocardiaceae > Actinosynnema > Actinosynnema sp. NPDC059335. Next base: position 25,906 of record NZ_JBHYXZ010000049.1, read on the forward strand.
ATGTTCCCCCAGCTCGTCGCGGGCCCGATCGTGCGGTTCCGGGAGATCGCCGACCAGCTCCCCCAGCCCCGCCTGCACCGCTGGGACGACATCGCGGCGGGCTTCCCCCGGTTCGCCCTCGGGCTGTGCAAGAAGGTGATCATCGCCGACTCGCTCGCGCCGATGGTCGACGCCTGCTTCGCCACCCCGGCCGACCAGATGACCACGGCCGTCGCGTGGCTCGGCGCGATCGGCTACACGCTCCAGCTCTACTTCGACTTCTCCGGCTACTCCGACATGGCGATCGGGCTGGGCCGGATGCTCGGCTTCCGACTGCCGGAGAACTTCGCCCGCCCGTACTCGTCGGTCACGGTCACCGAGTTCTGGCGGCGCTGGCACATGTCCCTGTCGCGCTGGTTCCGCGACTACGTCTACATCCCGCTCGGCGGCAACCGGGGCGGGGTGCGGCAGACCTACCGCAACCTGTCGATCGTTTTCGTCCTCACCGGTTTCTGGCACGGGGCCAACTGGACGTTCCTCGTTTGGGGCGTCTTCCACGGCGCGCTGCTCGTGCTGGAACGGCGTTTCGGTTGGGATTCGTCCCCGATCGCTACGCGTACCCGAATTGCCCGTCGGGCCGGGACCACGCTCCTGGTCGTAATCGGGTGGGTGTTCTTCCGGTCCGCCGACCTCGGCACCGCGTTCACAATCATCGGCCACATGTTCTGGCCCGATTTCACCGGGTTGACCGAAGCCGTGGCCGCGGCGGCGACCAATCAGCGGATTGTTTTGCTCATAATCGCTCTGACGGTCGTCGCAATGCCCGCCCACCCGGTGAGCGGTCCTTACCTGGAGTCCTCGCGCGACAAGATCGCCACCGCGGCCCGGGTCTCGCTGATGACGGTCGGCGTCGCCTACGCCGCGATCCTTGTGGCGAGCGGTACCTTCAGTCCGTTCCTCTACTACCAGTTCTGAAGATCGACTCACCGCGGACGTTCCACAATTGACGCGGCACCCGGCCCCCGGCGGGCCGGCGACCGCACGAACCCACTGGCCCGGTCGGCCCAGCCGCGCCGAACCCAATGGAGGCCCAGGTCGACGTAGGGTAGGCGAGGATTGCTCACGCCGTGTCACCTACCGTCAACTGTCAAGAATAAGTGGCCGGTTTTTCGCCGTTGTAACTACTTTAGGTAACCGACCTGCTCCGTTCGGGTACACAGTGTGGTAGGACAGAGATTGCACATCCGGCAGCTTCTACCGTGCTAACCGAGGGAATTGTTACTTCGGGTGGGGGTAACGTGACTCACTCATCGGGGCCGACCAACCTGGGGGAGTTGTGACTTCCGGGGGGACCGTCCGCGCGCTCGTGGGCAACCGCGAGTTCCGCGGCATGTGGATCGGCTCGACGGTGTCGACCGTCGGCGACCAGCTCGCCGCGGTGGCGCTGTCCCTGCTGGTGTTCGAGCGCACGCAATCACCGGCCTGGACCGCCCTCACGTGGTCGTTGACGCTGTTCCCGCCGCTGGTCTCCGGGCCGCTGCTGGGCTGGCTCGCGGACCGCTTCCCGCGGCGCACGGTGATGGTGTGGTGCGCGTGGCTCCAGGCCGCCCTGGTGGGCCTCATGGCCATTCCGGGCACGCCGCTGTGGCTGATGATCGTGCTGCTGGTCGTCGTCCTGATGATTTCGTCGCCGTTCCTGGCGGCGCAGGAGGCGAGCCTGCCGCACGTGCTCTCGGACGACCGCTACGACGACGGCGTGGCCCTGTTCGGCACGTCGGTGGACGTGGCCCAGATGGCCGGCCTGGCCGCCGCGGGCTTCCTCGTCACCGGCGCGGGTCCCAACGTCGCGCTCGCGATCGACGCGGCCACGTTCGTGTGGGTGGCGATCCTGGTCCAGCTGTCGGTGAAGCACCGCCCGGCCGCGGACCCCCGCGGCGCCAAGCGGGACCCCGAAGGCCCCAAGGGCGCGTTCACCCTGCTGGTCACCGAACCCCGGCTGCGCAGCCTGATGGGCATGCGCCTGCTGGCCGGCCTCGCCATGGTCCCCGAGGGACTCGCCGTGCCCCTGGCGGCGAGTCTGGACGCGGTGTGGGCCGTCGGCCTGATCCTGGCCATCGAGCCCGCCGCCAACGTCCTCGGCGTGGCCGTGCTGTTCCGGGTGGTGCGCGATCCCGCGAAACGCGAGCGGCTGATCGGTCCGCTCGCCATACTGTCCCTGGCCCCGCTGGTCATGTTCGCGTTGAACCCGAACCTGACCTGGACCATCGCACTGCTGGTGATCGCCGGCATGGCCGGCGCGTACCACACGCCCGCTCGTTCGGCGTGGATGCGCATCCTGCCGGACGCCTACCGCGGCCGGGCGTACGGCATCGGCCGGGCCGCGCTGCGCTCGTCGCAGGGCGGCGGGATGGCGCTGGCCGGTGTCGTGGCGCACTCGGTCGGCTCGGTGACCGCGACGATCGCGGGTGCAGGCGGTATCGGGCTACTGCTCGCCACCCAGGCGACCGTAGCCTGGCGACGGGCCCGCACCCGGAACGATCCGAAGGCGGTGGCGATCTGAAACGGACCCATCACATAACGCGATTGTCAAACATGAAGGACCCCTCGGCTGCGGCCCGCTAGCCCGCGGGCACGTACGGTGAACATTCGGTCCGGGATGGAGGGAGTGGCTCACATGTCGCGGTTGCGCATGGCGAACACCTCCTCGGAGCGCGTCTCGGGCACGGGCGTGCCGCTGCGAACGGCGTTCGCCGCGCGACGCCGGGCAGAGGGTAGGGGGTCGTGGTGAAGAACAGTTTGACTGACCAGAAGGCGTCTGGGGCAGTCGGCCGGCCCTCGATTCGCAACTGGGATCTGTGGACGTTGCGACCGGCCGCGCTGGCGTACTTCTTCTTCATCGAATCGGCGGTAGCGGGTGCCGCCATTTGGCTGCTGTTCGGGCTGGGTTCGGTCTCGAACACCGACTGGTTGCGGTTCGGCGCGGTGATGTTCGCCATCACCGTCCACCTGATGATCGTTCGGCGGGCCGAAGAATCGCGCCGCAACGAGTCGGCCGGCCCGCACATCGACCTGACCTCGGTCTGGACGTTCGCCGCCGCCATCGCGCTGCCCGGCGCGTTGGCCGTGCTCGCCACGGTGTGGATGCGGATCCTGATCCAGCCGATCGCGCGCCGCCAGCCGTACCGGTTCGTGTTCAGCTCGGCGAGCATCCTCGGCGGCACCATGCTGGCCTGGGCCGTGGTGCACCTGTCGGGCATGTCGCTGCTGGCCACCGGCCGGATCCCGACCGACCTGGGCCTCGTGCTCGTGCTCATCGTGGCCGGCGTGGTCAACTGGGGCGCGCAGGGCATGAACATCGCGATCGCGTTGAAGATCGTCACCCCGCACACGCGGATCCAGGAGTTCCTGGGCTCGCGGGCGGACAACATGCTGGAGCTGAGCACGCTCGGCGCGGGCGCGATGCTCGGCATGCTGATGACCACGCACTGGGTGGGCCCGCTGCTGCTGGTGTTCCCGGTGATCCTGGTCAACGCGCTGCTGTACCACGCGGCGCAGCGGCGGGCGCACCTCGAGCGGCTGCTGACCGAGCAGGAGCAGCTCCAGGCGCGGCTGGCCGAGGACGCGCACACCGACTACCGGACGGGCCTGCTCAACACCAACGGCCTGGCCGAGTACGCGGGCCGGCTCACCGAGCGCTGCCGCCACGACGGGCAGCCGGTGACCGTGCTGGCCATCGACCTGGACCACTTCAAGCGGATCAACGACACCTGGGGCCACCCGGCGGGCAACGCCGTGCTGGCCGAGGTGGGGCGGATCCTGCGGGAGAAGCTGCGGCCGGGCGACGTGGCGGGCCGCGACGGCGGTGAGGAGTTCGTCGTGGTGCTCGCCGACACGGGCCTGGCGCAGGGCACGGCCATCGCCGAGCGGGTGCGCGAGGCGATCGGCGAGATGTCCGTGGTGACCACCGACAAGCACCGCAACACGGTGACCCTGCGCGGCCGGAACCTGCCGCTGACGGCGGACGGGCCGGAGGTGCGGGCCATCTCGGCGTCCATCGGCGTGGCCGTGCTGCCGGACAACGGCGAGTGCCTCCAGGACGCGCAGCACTGCGCGGACGCGGCGCTCTACGCGGCCAAGGAGAACGGGCGCAACCAGGTGCGGGTCGCCGGCGGCGAGATCCGGCTGCTGCCCGCGCCGCGCGGCGACGAGGTCGACGGGGCCGAGCCGCAGCAGCCGGCCGGGGCCGAGGTCACCCGCACCGCCTGAGCGGTCGCGCCGGGTCGTCGGCGGGACGTCCGGGAGCCGGCGGAGGCACGCGGAACGGGCGCGACGGCCACGGCCGCCGCACGGGTTCCGGTTCGTCGTCGCGCGTGGCACGGCACCTGCCCTGGTGGACCCGGGTGCCCCCCTCGACGTCCGGCCTACCCGTTCCGGGCAGGGTTCAAACGTGCCGTGCGCGACTTCGCGCTAGTGCGCCACGCGTTCACGCTTGCGGCCCAGCAGCCGGCACGCCAGGTAGATGGCGAACGACACCGCGGTCACGAACGCGCTCACCGGGATCCCCGGCGCGAGGGACAGCAGCATCCCGCCCAGCACGGACACCTCGGCGAAGACCACGGCCAGCACGGTGGCCCGCACCGGGCTCGCGGTGACCCGGGTGGCCGCCGCCGCGGGCGTGATCATCACCGACAGCACGAGCAGCGCGCCCACGAGCTGCACGCTCAACGCCGTGGCCACGCCCACCAGCACCGCGAACACCACCGACAGCGTCCGCACCGGCACGCCCCGCGCCACCGCCACGGCCGCGTCCACGCTGGCGAAGTGCAGCGGCCGGTGGATGAACGCCAGCACCACGAGCACCACCAGCGACGAGCCGATGAGCAGCCACAGGTCGGTGGACCCGACGCTCACCACCTGCCCGGTGAGCAGGCCGAACTTGTTCGCCGTCCGTCCGTTGTAGAGGGCGAGGAAGAGCATGCCGAGGCCCAGCCCGAACGCGAGGATCGCGCCGATGACCGAGTCGCGGTCGGAGTCGCGGGTGCTCAGCAGCCCCAGCAGCAGGGCGGCGACCACGGACCCGGCCAGCGCGCCGTACCCGACGCCGACGCCGATCAGCAGGGCCGCCGCGCCGCCGGTGAACGCCAGCTCGCTGGTGCCGTGCACGGCGAACGCCATCCGGCGGGTCACCACGAGCGGACCGAGCAGGCCGCCCAGCAGCCCGAGCACCGCGCCCGCCACCAGCATCGGCTGCACGTAGCGCAGCAACTCCAGGGTGAGCCCGAAGTCGAAGAAGTTCTCCATCAGCCCTCATCCGCCACGTGGTGCGGCTCGTCCTCGCACACGTGCTGCGCGCCGACCACGTGGATCTGGTCGCGCACGCGGACCACCTCGACGTTCGTGCGGTACAGCTCGGACAACGCCCGCGAGGTCATCACCTCGGCGGGCCTGCCGATCCGGAACCGGCCGTCGACCAGGTACAGCACCCGGTCGACCAGCGGCAGGATCGGGTTGATCTCGTGGGTCACGAACAGCACGGCGGTGTTCGCGGCACGCCGGCGGGCGTCGATAAGGTCGCTGACCACGCGCTGGTGGGCGAGGTCGAGCGAGAGCAGCGGCTCGTCGCACAGCAGCACCCCGGGGTCGCCGACCAGGGCCTGCGCCACCCGCAGCCGCTGCTGCTCGCCGCCGGAGAGCAGGCCGATCGGCTCGTCGGCGTACCGGGTCGCGCCGACGCTCTCCAGCGCCGCGTCCACCCTGGCCCGGCGTTCGCGCCGGTCGCGCCACCCGATGCCCCAGCGGTGGCCGTCCAGGCCGAAGCCGACCAGGTCACGGCCGCGCAGGGCGAGGGTCGAGTCGATCGCCCGCTGCTGCGGGATGTAGCCGACGCGCCGGTTGCCGCCCGCCACGCGGACCGTGCCGGCGGTCAGCGGTTGCAGGCCGAGCAGCACCCGGATGAGGCTCGTCTTGCCCGACCCGTTGGGCCCGAGCACGGCCACGAACTCGCCCGGCGCGACGTCCAGGTCCAGCCCGTCCCACAGCACCCGGTCGCCGTAGGACAGCCGCGCGCCGCGCAACGCGACCGCGGCGGCCGTCGCCGTGTCCGCCACCTGAGCCGTCGTGCCCCGAGCCGTCATGCGCCGAGCGCTCCCACCAGCGAGTCGACCTGCTTCGTCATCCAGTCAAGGTAACCCGTGACGCCTTCGGGCAGCGTCTCGGTCACCTCGGCGACCGGCAGGCCCGCCGCCCGGGCCCGTTCGACGACCTGGTTGGTGGCGGGGTTCTCGGTCTGCGCGTTGTTGACCAGCGCGACCACCTGCTTCTGCTCGATCAGCCGGGTGACCTCGGCCAGCGCGGCGACGGGGATGTCGGCCTCGGCCTCCACGGCGTCGGCGAACGACTCGGGGGTGACGTCCTCGACGCCCGCGGTGTCGAGCAGGTAGTGCGCGACGGGCTCGGTCGCCACGACCTTCCGGCCCGCGCCCCTGCCCTCGACCCGCCGCTCCAGCTCGGTCAGCTTCGCGGTGAAGTCCTTGGCGTTGGCGTCGAAGGCGGCCTTCCGGTCGGGCGCGATCTCGCCGAGGTCGGCGGCGGCCTGTTCGGCGACCTTGCGGACGGTCTCGAAGTCGTACCAGACGTGCTCGTTGACGGCGTGGTCGTGGCCGTGGTCGCCGCCCTCGGCCTCGGGCTCCGGCTCGTCGTGGTCGGAGGCCTTGCCCGACACGGGGAACGCCTCGATCTTCTTCGCGCCCTCGGTCCCGGGGCCGAGCAGGGTGGCGAAGAAGTCGTCGTAGCCGCCGCCGTTGAAGATGACGAGCTTCGCGTCGCGCACGGCCGCCAGGTCGGACGGCTTGCTCTCGTAGGAGTGCGGGTCGCCGGACGGGTCGTCGATGATCGAGCTGACCCGCACCGCGTCGCCGCCGACGGCCTGGACCACGCTGCCCCACACGTTCGTGGAGGCGACGACCTTGATCGCGCCGTCGTCGGCGGCGGGGGTGTCCTGGGCGCCGCAGGCGGTGAGGACGACGGCGGTCGCGGCGGCCACCGCGCCGAGCAACGCGTTGCGGACAGTCATCAGAGCACTCCTCGACAGGCGGACGGAAAGGCAATGGAAACCGTTGTCGAGTTCAGTTTAGAACGCTCCGCCACCGAGGTGTCCAACCGACCGGGTGTTCTTTCACACGACAGGGGCCACCTCCCGTGGGACGGGAGGTGGCCCCGAGGTCGACTCGACCGGTCGGTCAGTCGGTCAGGCGGTAGCCCGACTCCGGGTGGAACAGGTGGACCTCGCCGGCGTCGCGCACGCCGACCTTCACCGTCTGGCCCAGGGTGGGCGGCGTGCGGCCGTCGACGCGGACCACGAACCGCTCCGGCACGTTGCCGATGCGGACCGAGCCGTGCATGAGCGCGTCCGCGCCCAGCTCCTCGACCAGCTCGACGGTCATCTCCATGCCCGGCTCCGAGGAGCCGACCAGCGCGAGCGACTCGGGCCGGATGCCGAACGTCACCTCGGACAGGCCCTCGCCCGCCGCCTTGTCCAGCGCGCGGCGCTCCAGCGGCACCACGAGGCCGTCGAGCTTCGCGCCCTCCGACGTCAGCGGGACGGTCTTGAGGTTCATCGCGGGCGAGCCCATGAAGCCCGCCACGAACGCGTTGGCCGGCTTGTCGTACAGCGCGCGCGGGGTGTCGCACTGCTGGAGCAGGCCGTCCTTGAGCACGGCGACCCGGTGGCCCATGGTCATGGCCTCGACCTGGTCGTGCGTGACGTAGATCGTGGTGGTGCCGAGCCGCGCCTGGAGGGCGGCGATGTTCGCGCGGGTCTCCACGCGGAGCTTCGCGTCGAGGTTGGACAGCGGCTCGTCCATGAGGAAGACGGAGGGCTCGCGGACGATCGCGCGGCCCATCGCGACGCGCTGGCGCTGACCGCCGGACAGGGCCTTCGGCTTGCGGTCCAGGTACTTCGTCAGGTCGAGCATCTTGGCCGCCTCGGCGACCTTCTCCTTGATCTCGGCCTTGTTCACGCCGCGCAGCTTGAGCGCGAAGCCCATGTTCTCCGCGACCGTCATGTGCGGGTAGAGGGCGTAGGACTGGAACACCATCGCGATGTCGCGGCCCTTGGGCGGCACGTTGGTGACGTCCTTGCCGCCGATGTGGATGGCGCCCTCGTCCACGTCCTCCAGGCCCGCGAGCATGCGCAGCGCGGTCGACTTGCCGGAGCCGGACGGGCCGACCAGGACCAGGAACTCGCCGTCGCTGACGTCGAGCGACAGCTCGTCGACCGCGCGGACCGGCGGGTTGCCGGAGAAGACCCGCGAAGCCTTGACGTAGGACACCTCTGCCATGCCACGCACCTTTCACTGCCCGAGCTTTGCCGCAACGCTAGGGATTGCAAGCGCTTACGGGAACAGGCGAATTGGTCTAGTTCCGGATCGGTTCAGCGCCGGCCGCGCCGGCACCGGGGCCGGCGGGGGCGCGATCACCCGGTCGGGATGCCGCGACCATGCCTTTGACCAGCGGTATCGCTCGTGGACAGCGCCGTGGCGGCTCCCTAGCCTCTGCGCTGTGAAGGTCATCAGCCACCAGGAATCGACGACACTCCTGGGAGCGCAGCCGCGGGTGACGACCACGTCGGCGTACTGGAGCCGCTGGTCGCGGTGCGAGCGGGGCCCCCGCTGCGACACGGAGGCCCCCGCACCGTTCAGCCCTTGACCGCGCCCGACGACAGGCCCGTCACCAGGAACCGCTGCACCAGGTAGAACACGACGATCGCGGGGATCGCGACCAGGATCGACGCGGCGGCCAGGTGGCCCCACTCGGTCCGGTTCTGCTGCACGAACACCTGCAGGCCCACGGCCAGCGTCTTCGACTCGTCCGCCGCCGACAGGAACGCCGACGCGAACGCCACCTCGCCCCACGCCGTGAGGAACGCGTAGAACGCGGTCACGGCCAGGCCCGGCCGGGCCAGCGGCAGCACCAGCCGCCAGAACACGCCGAACGGCGACAGGCCGTCCACCCGGCCGGCCTCGTCGATGTCGGTCGGGATGGTGTCGAAGTAGCCCTTCAGCATGTACGTGCAGAACGGCACCGCGGTCGTGCAGTACACCAGCACCAGGCCCAGCGACGTGCCCTGCAACCCGAGCGCCAGCAGGATGTTGTACAGCGGCACGATCAGCACCGCGAACGGGAACATCTGCACGACCAGGAACGACAGCATCAGCGACCGCTTGCCCGGGAACCGGAACCGGGACGCCGCGTACCCCGTCGTCGCCGACAGGAACACCGCCAGCACCGTGGTCATCAGCGCGATCAGCACCGAGTTGCCGAACCACGCCAGGAAGTCGCCCTTCTCGCCCGCCAGGATCCGCCCGTAGTTGTCCAGGCTGGAGTCGTTGACCAGCTTCGGCGTGGTCTCGACCGCCTTGGCGTCCGGCTTGAACGACGTCACGAGCACCCAGAACACCGGGAACACCGCGATCAGCGACGCCACGACCAGCGCCGCGTGCAGGCCCACGCTGGCCAGCGGCGACCGTTGCGCCCGCTTGGGCGCCCGTCCCCGCGGGACCGCCTTCAACGACGCGGCTTCGACCGTCATCACCACACCTCGCCTTGCTTGCGCAGCGCGCGCCGGTACACACCCGCGAAAACGAGCAGCACCGACAGGATCAGCACGCCGTAGGTGGACGCCACCGCGAAGTCGCGGGACGCGCCGGAGAAGAACCGCTCGAACGCGTAGGTCACCAGGATCCGGGTGTTCGGGTTCGGCCCGGTGATCAGGTAGATGATCGCGAACATGTTGAACGTCCAGATGATGCCCAGCAGCACCACCGTGCTGGACACCGACCGCAGGCCGGGCAGCGTCACGTTGCGGAACCGCTGCCACGCGGTCGCGCCGTCCACCTCCGCGGCCTCGTAGAGGTCGCCGGGGATCGACTGGAGGCCGCCCAGCAGCGCCACCATCATGAACGGCACGCCCAGCCAGATGTTGACGATCATCACCGCGACCAGCGCCCAGTCCGACTGGCCGAGCCACACCGGGTCGGGCAGGCCGAAGAAGCGCAGGACCTGGTTGATGATCCCGTACTGGGCGTTGAACATGTACTTCCACGCGAACGCGCTGATGAACGCGGGCACGGCCCACGGCAGGATCAGCAGCACCCGGTACACCGCCCGGCCCCGCACCTCGCGGTTGAGCAGCAGCGCGAGGCCGAGGCCGATCGCGTAGTGGAAGAACACGCAGCCGAACGTCCAGATCAGCGTGCGCGCCAACGTGCCCCAGAACGCGCCGTAGCTCGCGTCGCCCGACAGGATGTTCAGGTAGTTGTCGAGGCCAACGGAGACGTAGGTCGCCGGCCGGTCGAGGACCGGGTTGGCGATGTTGCCCTCGTTGATGTCGGTGAAGGTGAAGAACACGCCCTGGGCGAGCGGGAACAGCACCAACACCGCGATGACCACCACGACCGGCAGCACCATCGCGTACGCGTACCAGTGCCGGTCCAGGAACCTGCGCACCGAAGTCTCCCTTCGCCGCCCCGCGGCGCCCGGCCCGGGGTGGGCCGGGCGCCACGGAGGATCGTCAGCCGACGGTGTACTCGGGCACGACGGTGTCCTTGTACGCCTTGGCGACCTCGTCCAGCGCCGTCTTGGCGTCCTTCTTGCCCGCCAGCACGTCGGCGTAGGCGATCTTCAGCGGGTCGAAGAGCTGGCCGCCCTCGGGGATCCACGCGCGCGGGTGCGCGGAGGTGGCCACCGGCTCGAACGCGGACACGACCGCGTTGGCCTTCACGTCGGCGTTCTCGTAGGCCGACTTGCGGGTGGGCAGCAGGCCCAGCTCCTTGGCGATGCGCGCCTGCGACTCGGTGCTGCTCATGCAGGCGATGAACTTGACCGACGAGTCCTTGGCCTTGGTGCCCTGCCGGATCACGTAGTCGTGGCCGCCGACCGGCGCGGAGCCCTTGCCCGCGGTGTCGCCGGGGACGGGCGCGATGCCCAGGTTGGCCGGGTCGGTGAACGCGCTGCCCTTGAGGTAGTCGGCGACCGACCACGGGCCGTTGATCACCATGGCGACCTCGCCGGAGGTGAACGCGGCCTGCATGTTGTTGTAGGAGTTCGCCGGGTCGAGCGCGGTGGACGCGGCCTTGGCGTCCAGCAGGCCCTTGGCGGTCTCCAGCGCCTTCACGTTGTCCGCGGAGTTGACCACGATCTTCTTCGCGTCGGCGTCCACCAGGTCGCCGCCCGCGCCGTAGATGAACGGCAGCGCGTAGTACGCGTCGTTGTTGATGAAGATCGTCTTCTCGCCGCCGAGCTTCGCCGCGGCGGCCTTGACCTCGTCCCACGTCTTCGGCGGCTCGACACCGGCGTCGGCCAGCAGCTTCTTGTTGTAGAACAGCGCCAGCGAGTCGGTGACCTGGGGGACGCCGTAGGTCTTGCCGTCGTACTTGGTGGAGCCGAGCGGGGTCTCCAGGAAGTCGGACGTGTCGTTCGCCAGCTCGGTGCCGGTCAGGTCGACGACGTAGCCGAGCTTGGCGAGCTGCGACACCCACGCGACCTCGGCGCGGAAGACGTCCGGCCCCTGGCCGCCCTGCGCGGCGGTCCGGTAGTTGTTCAGCGCCTGGTCGAAGGCGACCGTCTCGGTCTTGACCTTGTACCCGCCCTTGGTCGCGCACTCCTGCGCGATGGCGGAGAACACCGGGCTCTCGTTCGGGCCGCTGGTGTCCCAGAAGGTGATCTCGCCGGAGTCGCCGGACGCCGAGCCGCCGTCGCCACCACCGCACGCGGTGAGGACGAGGGCGCCGACTGCCGCCACTGCGGTCACGAGGGTGGTACGTCGCATCGTTGCTGTCGTCCCTCCTGCGGCCTCCACCGTGATGAAGGCTCTTGCAAGAACTTGCGAAATTGTTGACGCGGATTTCATCCCGCCGACCAGGGCCGGGTCAAGGGGCTGGACGTAACCAAGCCGTAACGGCGGCGGCCTCGCGGCGGAAACCGCGGTGGGCGTTGCAAAAATTTGCCGCTGACGGCAGGCTGCACGTCACCACTGGGAGCAGCGAGGAGGCAGGGTGTCCGGTCTGTCCGAGATCGCCAGGGCAGCCGGGGTGAGCATCTCCACGGTCAGCCGGGTGCTCAACCGCCGGGCGGGCGTCAACGACGAGACGCGCCAGCGCGTGCTCGCGGTGCTTGCGGAAATGCCTTACACGCCGCGGGGGCTGGGCGCGCTGCAACGCACCGGCGTGATCGGGCTGCTCGTGCCGGAGCTGTCGAACCCGGTGTTCCCGGCGTTCGCCGAGGCGCTGGAGGTGCGCGCGGCGCGGCTGGGGTACTCGTCGCTGCTGTGCAACACGCGGGCCACCGGGGCGGGCGCGATGGGCGAGGAGGAGTACGTGCGGATGCTCCTCGCGCGCGGCGTCGAGGGCATGGTGTTCGTGTCGCCGGAGATCACCAACGTCGAGGTGCCGCTCGGCCAGGCCCCGCGGCCGTCGTACTACGCGAAGCTGCTGGCCGACGGCGTGCACATGGTGTTCCTGAACGGGGCGACGCCGTCGCTGGACGTGCCGGACGTGACCGTGGACGAGCAGCACGCCGGGTACGCGGCGACCAGGCACCTGGTGGAGCTGGGCCACCGGCGGATCGGGTTCGTGTCGGGTCCGGCGCGGTCGCTGCCGTCGCGGCTCAAGCGGGCCGGGTGGGCGGCGGCGCTGGAGGAGGACGGGCTGCCCGCGACGTCGGACTACGTGGCGCACGCGCCGTTCGGGCCGGAGGGCGGGGCCGAGGCGGTGTCGACGCTGCTCGACACCGTGCGGCCGACGGCGGTGATCTGCTCGTCCGACCACATGGCGATCGGCGTGCTGCGGGAGGCGCACCGGCGCGGGTTGGCCGTGCCGCGCGACCTGTCCGTGGTGGGCTTCGACGACATCCCGCTGGCGTCGTACTGCTCCCCGTCGTTGACGACGCTGGCGCAGCCGATCGAGGAGATGGCGGCGGCGGCCGTGGACGAGTTGGTGCACCGGCTCGACCCGGACCGGCGGCGGCGTCCGGCCGGCAATTACACGCGCGTTTTCCGGCCCCGCCTGGTGGTGCGCGAGTCGTCCGCGCCACCCGCATTGGTTTAGACCACTGTACCCTGAGGTAACCACCTCTCACCTGGACTGATGAGAATGTGGAGGGACGCCGGTCACCCCCACTTCTGTAATTGGTTCTGAACCGTTACGGTCACTTCATGGCGCGGTCGATGCATGTGCGACGCCCCGCGACGCTCGCCTCACTGGCGGCGGAGCTGGGTGTTTCCCGGACAACGGTGTCCAACGCGTACAACCGTCCCGACCAGCTCTCGCCGGAGCTGCGACGCCGGGTGTTGGAGACAGCTAGACGACTCGGGTACCCGGGGCCCGACCCGGTGGCCCGTTCCCTGCGGACCAGGAAGGCCGGGGCGGTGGGCCTGCTGCTCACCGAGAACCTGTCCTACGCGTTCCGGGACCCGGCGGCGATCGGGTTCCTGGAGGGGTTGGCGCTCGCGTGCGAGGACGCCGGCACCGGGCTGCTGCTCGTGCCGGCGAACCCGGAGCGCGAGGACGTGGCGGCCGTGCACCGCGCGGGGGTGGACGGTTTCGTCGTGTACTCGGTGCCCGACGACGACCCGCACCTGGCCGCGGTGCTGGAGCGGCCGGTGCCGACGGTCGTGTGCGACCAGCCCGACATCGGCAACGTCGACCGCGTCGGCATCGACGACCAGGCGGCCATGCACGCGCTGGGGCAGCACCTGATCTCGTTGGGGCACCGGCGGATCGGCGTGGTGTGCATGCGGCTGGCCCGGGACCGCAACGACGACTTCGTGACGCCGGAACGGCAGCAGGCGGCGCACTTCCACGTGCAGCGGGCCCGGTTGGCGGGGCTCGCGCAGGCGTTCGAGTCGGTCGGCGTCGACTGGGCGACCGTGCCGGTGGCGGAGCGGTTCGACCACACCATGGCGTCCGGCGCGTCGGCGGCGGCGCAGGTGCTGGAGCGCGACCCGCAGATCACCGCCCTGGTGTGCACGTCGGACATACTGGCGCTCGGCGCGATGGGCGAGTTGCAGCGGCGGGGCCTGCGCGTGCCCGCGGACATCACGGTGACCGGGTTCGACGGCATCCGCGAGGCGGAGCAGGCGGGCCTGACCACCGTGCGGCAGCCGGTGCTGGAGAAGGGCCGCGCGGCGGGCAAGCTGCTGCTCGACTCGGCCGAACGCACCCGCCCGCGGGCCGTCACCCTGTCGACCGAACTGGTCCACGGCACCACCGCCGCCGCGCCGCGCGGCACGGCGGAGGAGCGCTGGTTCGGCCCGTGACCGGCCACCCGGCCTGACCGGCCCACCCGCCACCCGGCCACCCACCCCGCTCGCTGCGCAGGGGTCCCCGCCCAGGGGACCCCTGCTTTTATTCTGCCGGGAGGCGCCGACAACCGGGCCGCCCGAACCGGAGCCTGTGGACAACTCGCCGGTGACGTCCGTGGTGACGCCCGTCGCGGCATCGCGGTCGGCAGAGGCGGGCGGTGCGAGCGGGCCGGTGCAAGCGGCCAGGTGCAAGGGGTCGGTGCAAGCGGCGACCAAGAGCGGGCGGCCAAGGGCAGGCAGGCGGCGGCTGAGGCGGTGGGCGGGGACGGCCCGACGTGAGCGGTCGGGCGAGGCCGGCAGGGGAAGCGGCCCGCCGGGCGCTCGGTCGGCGGAGACGGCCGTGTCCACTGGCACCTCGTGCCCCTCCCGCCGGGCGTCCCCTACGAGGAGCAGCAGACGGCCGTCCTCGACCCCGCCCGCGGCCACCTCGACATCCCCGACGCCGACCTCGCGCGCCGGCTCGGCGAACGCCTCTGAGTTCCACCAGGTGGATCACCCCCTCCGGGGAGCGACAATCGGGTCATGCCACCGCTGCGCAAGCTCGGCTTCCTCACCATCGGCCTGTTCGACGAGGCCGACCCGCGCCGCGGGCACGAGGCCACGTTGGACCTCGTCCGGCTCGGCGAACGGCTCGGGTTCGACAGCGCCTGGGTGCGGCACCGGCACCTGCAGCACGGCATCTCCTCCCCCGTCGCGGTGCTGGCCGCCGCGTCGCAGCGCACCACCCGCATCGAACTGGGCACCGCCGTCATCCCGCTCGGCTGGGAGAACCCGCTGCGCCTCGCCGAGGACCTGGCCACCGTCGACGTCCTCTCCGGCGGCCGGCTCAACCCGGGCGTGAGCGTCGGCCCGCCGATGCACTACGACCGGGTCAAGGAGGCGCTGTACCCCGACACCGCGGCCGCCGAGGACTTCGGCTACCGGCGCGCCGAACGGCTCCTCGCCCACCTGCGCGGCGAGCCCGTCACCGACTTCCGCGGCACGGAGGGCATCGAGGTCTTCTCCGACCGGGTCCAGCCGCACTCCCCCGGCCTGGCCGACCGCGTCTGGTACGGCGGCGGCAGCTTCGCGTCCGCCCGGTGGGCCGGCGGGCACGGGCTGAACCTGCTCGTCAGCAGCGTCGTCAAGGCCGAGGGCCGCACGGGCTTCGCGGACATCCAGCGCGACCACATCCGGGCCTTCCGCGCGGCGCACCCCGACGGCGCACGCGCCCGCGTCTCGCAGGGGCTCGTCGTCGTCCCGACCGACTCCGCCACGCCGGCGCAACGCGCCAAGTACCACGCCTACGCCGCGGGCCGGCTGCCGCGCACCGAGACCCCGCAGGGCCCGGCGGGGCTGCTGTTCTCCCCCGACTTCGTCGGCCCGTCCGCCGAGCTCGCCGAACGCCTGCACGAGCACGCCGCGTTCCGCGAGGTGGACGAGGTGGCGTTCGCCCTGCCCTTCACGTTCGAGCAGGAGGACTACGCCCAGATCCTCACCGACATCGCCACCGCGCTCGGCCCGGCGCTCGGGTGGCGGCCGTGACGGCTCACGTCACCCGGAAGACCACCGGGTCGCTCGCCTTGCCGGCCACGGACGCGACGAGCAGGTAGTCGCCCGCGCCGAGCCGGCGGTGCGCCCGGCAGCCCGGCTCGGACGTGCTGCCCGCCCACTCCAGGCTGTAGGCGAACCGCTCGCCCGGCCGCATGACCCGCACCTCGGACCCCTCGGTGGCGAAGCAGTCGTTGCTCGACCACAGCCGCGTCGCGCCGTCCGCGCTCGTCACGACCAGCTCGCGCACGTGCCTGCCGATCTCCTTCGCGCACGGCAGGGGGCCGGTGTTGGACACCACGATCGTGAACCGCACGGGCCGGCCGGCGGGCGTGGACGGCTCGCCCACCTCGGCCGCCACGGCCACCTGCGCGGGGTCGCACGGCGGTGGCGGGCCGGGCGGCGGCGTGGGCGTGACCGGCGCGGGCGGCGGGGTGGTCGGGGAGGTGGACGACGAGGCGGCCGCGGACGTCCGCGAGGGCTCGGGCGGGCTGGACCGGGGCAGCGCCCCGACCGGCGCGGGGTCGCCGTGCCCGAGCAGCGCGCCGGCCGCCCACACCGCCGCGACCAGCGCGGCCACGGCCCCGGCGACGGCCACCGCGCGGCGCCGCCAGTACACGGACCTCGGGTGCGGGCCTGTGCGCTGGGTCACGGCCACGAAGGTAGCCCGGTCGGCTGGAATAGTCGGGGAGGCGTCAGTCACCCGATCCGGTGGACGTGAGGTTCACCCCGATCGCCTTGCCGGCCTGCGGGAGCCGCGTTCCAATCCCGGTGACCACGGAGGTGTGCGATGACCGCGATCGACGAGCTGCTGCGCCGCAATGCCGAGCTGGGCAACGTCGTGCCCGGCGACCGGTCGTCGCCCAGGCCCTCGATGCAGGTGGCGATCCTGACGTGCATGGACTCCCGCATCCGGGTGTTCGAGATCTTCGGCCTCAAGCAGGGCGAGGCGCACGTGCTGCGCAACGCGGGCGGCGTCGTCACCGACGACATGATCCGCTCGCTGGCGCTGAGCCAGCGCAAGCTCGGCACCCGCGAGGTGCTGCTGGTGCACCACACCAACTGCGGCCTGCAACTGGTGACCGAGGACGACTTCAAGGACGAGCTGGAACGCGACTCCGGGCTGCGCCCGACGTGGTCGGTGGAGGCGTTCCGCGAGGTGAAGGACAGCGTGCGCGGCTCGATGAACCGGGTCCGGCAGAGCGCCTTCCTGCCGCACCGCGACCACGTGCGGGGTTTCGTCTACGACGTGCACACGGGCGAGCTGACCGAGGTCGTCTGACCCGTCGTGGCCGGCGGACCGGTCGTGGGAGACTGTGCGGCGCCATGAGCCTGGACGCCGAACTCCTCCTCGACTGGTTCGCCGACACCGCCCGCGACCTGCCCTGGCGCCGGCCCGAGTGCACCGCCTGGGGCGTGCTGGTCAGCGAGATCATGCTGCAGCAGACCCCGGTGGCCCGGGTCGAGCCCGTCTGGCACGAGTGGCTGGCCCGCTGGCCGACGCCGTCGGCGATGGCGCGGGCGAGCCAGGGCGAGGTGCTGCGCGCCTGGGGCAAGCTCGGCTACCCGCGCCGCGCCCTGCGGCTGCACGCCGCCGCCCAGGCCATCGCCGAGCACCACGGCGACGTCGTGCCGGACGACGTGGACACGCTGCTCGCGCTGCCCGGCATCGGCGCCTACACGGCTCGGGCGGTCGCGGCGTTCGCGTACGGCCGCAGGTGCCCGGTGGTCGACACGAACGTGCGACGGGTGGTGGCGCGGGCCGTGCACGGCGCGGGCGACGCGGGCCCGCCGTCCACCACCAAGGACCTCCGGGACGTCGAAGCGCTCCTGCCCGACGAGGACGCCGCCACCTACTCCGCCGCGCTGATGGAGCTGGGCGCGCTGGTCTGCACGGCCCGCGCCCCGAAGTGCGCCGACTGCCCGGTGTTCGACGCGTGCGCGTGGCAGCTCAACGGGCGGCCCGCCTACGACGGCCCGGCGAAGGCCGTGCAGAAGTTCGCGGGCACCGACCGGCAGGTGCGCGGCCTGCTGCTGGACGTGCTGCGCGGCACGGACGAGCCGGTGGCGAAGTCCCGGCTGGACGTGGTCTGGTCGGACCCGGGCCAGCGGGACCGCTGCCTGCACTCGCTGCTGGTCGACGGCCTGGTCGAGCAGACCCGCGACGGCTTGTTCGCGCTGCCCGGGGAGCACTGACACGTGCACGCGCTGGTGGTGTTCTTCGACGCCGAGGCCGAGGACGCCGTGCGTGCGCTGCGACGGCGGATCGGCGCGCGGTCCGAGCTGCCGCCGCACCTGACCTACGCGGCGGCAGGCACGATCGGGCCGAAGGTGCGCGCCGAGCTGCGCGAGGACCTGTCCCGGCTGTGGCTGCCCGACGTGTGGCTGCCCACCCTGGCCGCCACCGGCGGCACGCTCCGGCTCGACGCGGTCGTGGACGGCGAGCTGCTGGCCGTGCACTCGGCCGTGCACGACGTGCTGGCCGGTCGGGTGAAGCACCCGAACAGCAGGCACCTGCCGGGCAGCTGGGTGCCGCACTGCACGCTGCTCGACGGCGGGGACGACGAGATCAGGGCCGCGTTCGCGGCGCTGCACCCGATCACGCCGATCCGCGCCAAGGTCCGCGAGATGGCGATCGTGGACACTCAGACCGGCGGGATCGAGCCGCTCAGGAAAGCCTCCACCGCGCCCCGGTAGACCTCCGGGGCCTCGTCGTGCACGACGTGCCCGGACTCCGGCACGACCAGGTGGAACGCGCCGGTCCGCCGCGCCACCTCGGCCATCTGCCCGGCGCGCAGGCCGCCGCGCCCCGCCTCCACGAGCAGCATCGGGCACCGGATCGCGTCCACGTGGTCCCAGTACGCCCGCTCGCCCCACTCCGAGGCGATCTCGTACAGGTCGGCCAGGTCCGCGATGAGGTGCCAGCCGTCCTCGCGCTCCTCGAACATCTCCTCCACCCGCGGCACGTCCACGACCGTCCGCACGTGCGCCAGGGACTCGAACGCGGCCGGCCACGCGTCGAAGTACCACCGCCACTCGTCGACCGTGCGGCCCCGGTTGTCCGGCGCCACGTCCTCGGCCACGACCGCCCGCACCAGGTCCGGGCGGGTCGCGGCGAGCGCCCACGCGTGCAGCCCGCCCATCGAGTGCCCGATCACCACGGCGGGCGCGAGGTCGTGCCGCTCGATCACCTCGACCGCGTCGGCGACGAAGTCCTCGGTCCGGAACGGCCCGCGCACGGGGTTGCGGCCGTGCCCGCGCGCGTCCGGCGCGACGACCCGCCCGTACCGCTTGAGCCACTGCGCCACCGTCCACCACGTGCTCGCCCGGCTCATCAGGCCGTGGAGCAGCAGGATGCCCTGCCCCGATCCCCCGAACTCCGCAACGCTCATACGTGCATCATGTCGGCATGGCCATCAGCCCGAAGGCGCGCCCGTACCTGATCGTCGTCATCGCGGTGCTGGTGGTGGCGGGTGTCGTGGTGGCGAAGCTGCCGAGGGACGAGCCGGTCGCCGCGCCCACGACGACGGGCTCCACCACGCCGCCGGTGGTCGACGCCGTGGGCGGCGACGGCGCGGGCGACGCGTACTACCCCCAGGACGGCAACACCGGTTACGACGTCACCGCCTACGACGTGTCGGTGACCTACGACCCGGCGACCAGACGCCTGGACGGCGTCGCCCGGATCACCGCGCGGGCCACCGCGGACCTGTCCCGGTTCAACCTCGACCTGTACGCGCTGGAGGTCTCCGACGTGCGGGTGCGGGACCAGGCGGCCGGGCACCGGCAGGAGGGCGACCACGAGCTGGTCGTCACGCCCGCGTCCCCGCCGGCCGCGGGCGAGGAGTTCACCACCACCGTCGTGTACGGCGGCGAGCCGACCCTGTTCGAGGACCGCGCGCTGGGCCGCAGCGGCTGGCAGGTGTCGGCCACCGGCGGCGCGTTCGCGGCCGGCGAGCCGCACTCGGCGACCACCTGGTTCCCGGCCAACGACACCCCGCGCGACAAGGCGTCGTTCGCGCTGACCGCGCGCGTGCCGGAGGGCTGGTCGGTGGTGTCCAACGGCGTCGAGGAGGGCTCCACCACCGAGGCCGGCTGGACGACGTTCCGCTGGGTCGCCGCCCAGCCGATGGCCACCTACCTGACCACGATCGCGATCGACCGGTGGACGGTCGAGCGGTCCGCGCTGCCCGACGGCACCCCGGTGGTGGACGCCTACGCGCCGGGCGCGCTGAACGCCCGCGCGCACCAGCGGCGGCTGCCCGAGGTGCTCGCGTTCCTGGCCGACAGGTTCGGGCCGTACCCGTTCTCCTCGGCGGGCGGGATCTTCCTGGCCGACGACATCGGCTTCTCGCTGGAGACGCAGACCCGGCCGATCTACGCCGCGTGGGCCGACCTCGACACCGTGGTGCACGAGAACGCGCACCAGTGGTTCGGCGACTCGGTGAGCCTGGAGAACTGGGCCGACATCTGCCTGAACGAGTGCTTCGCCTCCTACGCCCAGTGGTTGTGGGCGGAGGCGAAGGACGGCGCGGACCTCGACGCCCGCTACCGGGCCGAGCTCGAGCGGGTCGGCGACCGCGACTCGTACTGGGGCCGCAGGCTCTACGACATGGGCCGCGGGAACGAGTTCCGCGGCGTCTACGACAAGGGGCAGCTCGCGCTGCACGCGCTGCGCCGCCAGGTCGGCGACCCCGCGTTCGACCGGGTGCTCAAGGAGTGGACGGCGGCGCACCGGGACGGCAACGCGTCCTGGCCGGAGTTCGAGGCGCACGTGGAGCGGGTGTCGGGGCAGGACCTCGACGGCTTCTTCGCCGCGTGGTTCCGCGGCGACGGGGTGCCCGCCGACGAGTACCTCTACCCGGGCCGGCTGCGCCGCTAACCCCCTTGGCCGGTTAGCCGGCCTGGCTACAGTGGATCGCATGGCGACGTGGACCAGGACGCTGATCGGCCGCGACGGGCAGCGGTTCCGCTTCGACCCCGGCAGCTTCGCGATGGAACTGCTGGTCAGCGGCGGTCCGGGCGAGCTGCGCGTGTTCGAGGAGCTGCACGCGCCGGCCGACCTGGCGCGGTGGCTGGCCGACTCGCGCCTGGCCGCGACCGCGCCGTTCACGGCCGCGGACGTGCGCGTCACCGAAGCCGAACTGGCCGCCGTCAAAGAGCTGCGGGACGCGTTCTGGCGGGTCGCCCACGCGCTGGCGCACGGCGACGAGCCGCCGCCCGCCGACGTGGAGGTGCTCAACGCCGCCACCGCCGAGACGCCGCGCCCGGTCGTGGACCCCGGCACGCGCGCCCTGACCTGGGCGAAGCCCATCACCGGCACGCAGGCGCTCGGCGCGGCGGCCCGCGACGCGGTCGGGCTGGTGGCCCGCGGCGGCGTGCGCGAGTGCTCGGCCCCCGACTGCCGGCTGCTGTTCCTGGACACCTCGCGGTCCGGCAACCGCCGGTGGTGCTCGATGGAGCGCTGTGGCAACCGGCACAAGGTGCGCCTGCACCGCGCCCGCCACGAGACGGAACCCACCGCGGCGCAGTAACGTCGGGGCATGGCGGTTGTGAAGATCAACGCGATCCACGTGCCCGACGGCTCGGGCCCGGAGCTGGAGAAGCGGTTCGCCGCGCGGCTCGGCGCGGTCGACTCGGAGCCCGGTTTCCTCGGCTTCCAGCTCCTGCGCCCGGTCAAGGGCGACGACCGGTACTTCGTCGTCACCCAGTGGGAGTCCGAGGAGGACTTCCGGAACTGGCTGGGCGGCAGCGCCAAGGAGGCCCACTCGGGCGAGCGCGCCAAGCCCGTCGGCACCGGCTCGGACCTGCTGGAGTTCGAGGTCGTGCTCAGCTCCGCGCCGAAGAAGTGACCCGGCCGGGGTGAGCGGGGAGCTCGACCGGGCGGCGGAGCTGATCGCGTCCGCCGGCGCGCTCCTGGTGTGCGCGGGCGCCGGGATGGGCGTGGACTCCGGCCTGCCCGACTTCCGCGGCACGACCGGCTTCTGGCGGGCCTACCCGCCCTACGCGCGGCTCGGGCTGCGGTTCGAGGAGCTGGCCGACCCGGCGCACTTCGTCGAGGACCCGGCGCTCGCCTGGGGCTTCTACGGGCACCGGCTCGACCTGTACCGGCGCACGACCCCGCACGACGGTTTCCGCGTGCTGCGGGAGTGGGGCGCGCGGGTGTTCACCTCGAACGTGGACGGCCAGTTCCAGCGGGCCGGGTTCACCGACGTGGCGGAGGTGCACGGGTCGATCCACCACCTGCAGTGCGTGGAGCCGTGCACCGACGACGTGTGGCCGGCGGACGACGTCGTGGTGGACGTCGACCCGGAGACCCTGCGCGCCGTCGGGCCGCTGCCGTCGTGCCGCCACTGCGGCGGGCTCGCGCGGCCGAACATCCTCATGTTCGGCGACCGGTCGTGGCTCGGCGGGCCGTCCCGGCGGGCGTTGGACGAGCTGGCGACGTGGCGGCGCGCCCACCGCGACCTGGTCGTGCTGGAGCTGGGCGCCGGTCAGGCGGTGCCCACCGTGCGGCGGCAGGCCGAGCTGGCCGGCGCCGCCTCGGGCGCGCTCATCCGGATCAACCCGCGCGAGCCGGAGGTCCGGCACGGGCGAGGGGTGTCGCTGCCGATGGGCGCGCTGGAGGCGCTCACCGAGCTGGCACGACGAATCGGCTGACGACCGCCCGGTGGTCCGAGCCGGGCACGTCGACCACGGCGAAGTCCTCCACCGGGCACCGCCGGTCCACGAGCACGTGGTCGATGGCCACCGGCGGCGGCCACAGCGCGCCGGCCGCCGGCCACGTCGCCCGCAGACCCGCGCCCACCTCGTCCGCCGCGTCCGCGTAACCGCCGTTCAGCAGCCGGCGCAGGCCCACGTGGTCCAGGGTGGCGTTGAAGTCGCCCGCGAGCACCCGCACCGGCCCGTCCAGGGTCCGCTTCGGCAAGCCCGCCAGGTCGCGCTGCCAGCGCTCCGGCCCGTCGTCCACCACGGGCGGCAGCGGGTGCACCGACACGACCTCCAGGTCCTCGCCGGGCAGGTCGACCAGCGCGCCCGCCTGGCGCAGCGTGCTGGGCGGCGTGAGCGTGCGGGGGAACACCGGGTAGCGGGACGCGATGCCCGAGCCCGAGCCGCCCGGCTCGTCCAGGAAGTGCCGGAACGGCAGCACCTCGGCCAGGCCGGCGCGGTCGAAGTCGCGCACCATCTCCGGCGTCAGCTCCTGCACCGCGAGCACGTCCACGTCGTGCGCCCGCACCGCCGCCACGACCGCCTCCGCCTCGGCCTTGCCGACCAGCAGGTTCGCCGCCATCACGGTGACCTCCCGCCCGACGGCCACCGGCCGCGGGTCCGGGAACGCCCGCGGCACGACCGCCGCCACCAGCACCACCGCGACCAGCGACGTCACCGTGCCGACCGCCCACCGGCGCAGCAGCAGCGCCAGCACGCCCAGCACGACGCCGCCGGCGGTGACGTAGGGGGTGAGGGCGGTCGTGGCGACCATGTGCCGGGTGCCGTCGATCCCGAGGAGCCGGATGAACGCCGCCGGCAGGAACGTGACGGCCGCCACCACCAGCAGGAACGTCACGCTCCTGCGCCTGGTGCGGCGTTCCCGGGTGTCGACCACGCGATCTAGTCTGCCCGAGTGGACGTGTTGCTGACGGGCTTCGAGCCGTTCGACGGCGAGGTCGCCAACCCCTCGTGGGACGCGGTCGCCGCGGTGCGACCGGACGGCTACCGGCTGACCAGGCTGCGCCTGCCGTGCGTGTTCGGGGACTCGGTCACCGCCCTGCGGGAGGCCGTGACCGGCCGCCACTACGACGTCGTCGTGTGCGTGGGCCAGGCGGGCGGCCGGGCCGGCGTCACGCCGGAACGCGTCGCGGTGAACCTGGACGACGCGCGGATCCCGGACAACGCGGGCGCGCAACCGGTCGACCGGCCGGTGGTGCCCGGCGGGCCCGCGGCCTACTTCACCGGGCTGCCGGTGAAGGCGTGCGTGGCCGCGCTGGAGGCCGAGGGCATCCCGGCGTCGGTGTCGCACACGGCCGGGACGTTCGTGTGCAACCACGTGTTCTACGCCCTGATGCACCTGGTCGCGACCGAGCGGCCCGGCGTGCGCGCCGGGTTCGTGCACGTGCCGTACGCCCCGGAGCAGGTCGGGGCGCGCGAGCACCCCAGCCTGCCCGTCGCCACCACGGCCAGGGCGCTGGAGCTGATCGTCCACACGGCGCTGCACACGTCCACCGACCTGCGCACCCCGGCCGGCGCCCTGCACTGACCGGCCCCCGGCGCACGACAGCGCCCCCCGGGCGAACCCGGGGGGCGCTGTCACGTCGCCGGCGCGTCGGTCAGGGGTCACGCGGACTCGGAGTCCGCCTCACCGCCCGAGTCGCCACCGGAGGCCGCGAGGTCGACCGGCGGGGCGTCCGGCACCCGCATCGGCTTGGCCTCGCCGCGGAACACGAAGTGCGCCTTGTCGTCGGCCTCGGACTCGCCGTCCCAGCCCTCGACGTCGGTGATGATGATCTGGCCGGGCTGGATCTCCCCGAACAGGATCTTCTCCGACAGCTGGTCCTCGATCTCCCGCTGGATCGTGCGGCGCAGCGGCCGGGCGCCCAGCACGGGGTCGAACCCGCGCTTGGCCAGCAGCTTCTTCGCGCGATCCGTCAGCTCGATCGCCATGTCCTTGTTCTTCAACTGCTGCTCGACGCGGGCGATCATCAGGTCCACCATCTTGATGATCTCGTCCTGGGTGAGCTGGTGGAAGACGATGATGTCGTCGATGCGGTTGAGGAACTCGGGCCGGAAGTGCTTCTTCAGCTCGTCGTTGACCTTGTTCTTCATGCGCTCGTAGTTGGACGCGGTGTCCTGACCCGAGGTGAAGCCGAGGCCGACGGCCTTGCTGATGTCCGACGTGCCCAGGTTGGACGTGAAGATGATGACGGTGTTCTTGAAGTCCACCGTCCGGCCCTGACCGTCGGTCAGGCGGCCGTCCTCCAGCACCTGGAGCAGCGTGTTGTAGACCTCCTGGTGGGCCTTCTCGATCTCGTCGAACAGCACCACGGAGAACGGCTTGCGGCGCACCTTCTCGGTGAGCTGCCCGCCCTCCTCGTAGCCGACGTAACCGGGAGGCGCGCCGAACAGGCGCGACGCGGTGTAGCGGTCGTGGAACTCGCCCATGTCGATCTGGATGAGGGCGTCGTCCTCGCCGAACAGGAAGTTCGCCAGCGCCTTGGACAGCTCGGTCTTGCCGACGCCGGACGGGCCGGCGAAGATGAACGAGCCGGAAGGCCGCTTCGGGTCCTTCAGGCCGGCCCGCGTGCGGCGGATCGCCTGCGACACGGCCTTGACCGCGTCGACCTGGCCGATGATCCGCTTGTGCAGCTCGTCCTCCATGCGGAGCAGACGCGTGGTCTCCTCCTCGGTGAGCTTGAACACGGGGATGCCGGTCCAGTTCGCCAGCACCTCGGCGATCTGCTCGTCGTCCACCTCGGCGACGACGTCGAGGTCGCCGTCCTTCCACTGCTTCTCCCGCTCGGCCTTCTGGCCGAGCAGCGTCTTCTCCTGGTCGCGGAGCTTCGCGGCGCGCTCGAAGTCCTGCGCGTCGATCGCCGACTCCTTGTCCCGGCGCACGTCGGCGATCTTCTCGTCGAACTCGCGCAGGTCCGGCGGCGCGGTCATCCGGCGGATGCGCATCCGCGCGCCGGCCTCGTCGATCAGGTCGATCGCCTTGTCCGGCAGGAACCGGTCGTTGATGTAGCGGTCGGCCAGCGTGGCGGCCGCGACCAGCGCCGAGTCGGTGATCGAGACGCGGTGGTGCGCCTCGTACCGGTCGCGCAGGCCCTTGAGGATCTCGATCGTGTGCTCCAGCGACGGCTCGCCGACCTGGATCGGCTGGAACCGGCGCTCCAGGGCGGGGTCCTTCTCGACGTACTTGCGGTACTCGTCGAGCGTGGTCGCGCCGATGGTCTGGAGCTCGCCGCGGGCCAGCATGGGCTTGAGGATCGACGCGGCGTCGATCGCGCCCTCGGCCGCGCCGGCGCCGACCAGGGTGTGGATCTCGTCGATGAACAGGATGATGTCGCCGCGCGTGCGGATCTCCTTGAGCACCTTCTTCAGGCGCTCCTCGAAGTCACCGCGGTAGCGGGAGCCCGCGACCAGCGACCCCAGGTCCAGCGTGTAGAGCTGCTTGTCCTTCAGCGTCTCGGGCACCTCGCCCTTGACCACCATCTGGGCCAAGCCCTCCACCACGGCGGTCTTGCCCACGCCGGGCTCGCCGATCAGGACCGGGTTGTTCTTGGTGCGGCGGGACAGCACCTGCATGACCCGCTCGATCTCCTTGGTGCGCCCGATCACCGGGTCGAGCTTGCCCTCCCGCGCGCTGGCGGTCAGGTTGCGCCCGAACTGGTCGAGGACCAGGGACGAGGACGGGGTGCCCTCACCGCGGCCGCCGGACTCGGCCGGCTCCTTGCCGGTGGAGTAGCCGGACAGGAGCTGGAGGACCTGCTGGCGCACCCGGTTGAGGTCCGCGCCCAGCTTGACCAGCACCTGCGCGGCGACGCCCTCGCCCTCGCGGATCAGGCCGAGCAGGATGTGCTCCGTGCCGATGTAGTTGTGCCCCAGCTGCAGCGCCTCGCGCAGCGACAGCTCGAGCACCTTCTTGGCGCGCGGGGTGAAGGGGATGTGGCCGGACGGGGCCTGCTGACCCTGGCCGATGATCTCTTCGACCTGCTGGCGGACGCCCTCCAGCGCGATCCCCAACGACTCCAGCGCCTTGGCGGCGACACCTTCACCCTCGTGGATCAACCCCAGGAGGATGTGCTCGGTGCCGATGTAGTTGTGGTTGAGCATCCGGGCCTCTTCCTGGGCCAGGACAACCACCCGCCTCGCGCGGTCGGTGAACCTTTCGAACATTCGCACTCCCTGACTGCTGCGCCGGCGGTCCTCGGGCTCACCACTGGCTGACCGTCTGGCCGACCGTGGAGAGCGCGGCACCGTGGGACCACTGTAGTCGTCAGCCCCGACACTCTCAGTTCCCGATCGCAGGCAGCCGTCTTCGGGGATCTCTGACATCGGTACCAACGCGTGATCTGCCTGGCAGATTCCACGGATCGGGTGTTGTCCGCTGAGCGCGAACATTCAGCCGTTCGGCGAGCCCCCCGGGGGGGGGGGGGGGGCCCCCCCCCGCGCGGGAGGTTGTGGTCGACGTCTGTGTGAGAACAAACACACCCCCCCCCCCTCACCA